>DATFLG010000136.1:0-5834 GCA_035267985.1 Gammaproteobacteria bacterium
CCAGTTTCCCCATCGAGTCAGGCCATGGCTGCCTGGGGTGCTCCGAGCCCAATTTCTGGGACAAGGGCAGCTTCTACGCCCCCCTGTCCACCGGCGAGTGGGGACAGGGAG
Organism: Gammaproteobacteria bacterium; assembly: GCA_035267985.1. Lineage (GTDB taxonomy): Bacteria > Pseudomonadota > Gammaproteobacteria > DATFLG01 > DATFLG01 > DATFLG01. The sequence goes on from DATFLG010000136.1 coordinate 112, forward strand.
CGGGCCTGGGAATCGCCGCAGGGGCGGGCCTCGCCGTCGGGGCCGCGGCCGCGGTCATCTCCCGCAACCGCCAGAAGAAGCTTTCGGAGGGCAAGTGACATGACATTACTGGATTTCGCTCGCGGCCCGGCGCTGCACTGGTCCCTGGTGGTGTTCGTGGTGGGGGTTTTGTGGCGGCTGTTCGGCATCTTCCTGCTCAAGCACAAACGGGACCTCAACGAGGCCCGTAACGGCGGCGTGGCGCCCTGGCTGGGCGGTCTGAAGCTGGTGGTCATGCGCAGCTGGCCCCGCAAGGAGTTCATGCCCAGCACCGGTTACAACGAGGCCATGGGGTACGTGTTCCACATCGGGCTGGCCATCGTGGTGTTCGGCGGCGCATTCCATATCACCTTCATCAAGGGCCTGCTCGGGGTGAGCTGGCCCAGCCTGCCCAACAGCGTCATCTATTTCACGGGCGTGATCACGGTGGCCACACTGGTGGCGGTCCTGGTGCGGCGCCTGACCCATCCGGTGCTGCGGGTGCTTTCCAATTTCGACGATTACTTCAGCTGGTTCGTGACCATCGCGCCGCTGGTCACCGGCCTGATGGCGGTGGCCCACCTGGGTGCCCGTTATGAGACGCTGCTTGCCGTGCACATTCTGAGCTTCGAGCTGCTGCTGCTGTGGTTCCCCTTCGGCAAGCTCATGCACGCGTTCTTCATCGTGCCGTCGCGGGCCGTGACCGGCTACATGTTCACCCGCAAGGGAGCCTCCACATGAGCGCCGATACCGACTCCACCGTCGACCTGAAGCTGCCCGGCATGGGTGTCAAGAAGCCGCAGGTGCGCTACGACCAGCAGGGAGAGATGAGCGATCAGGAGCGCCTGGCACAGGCCATGCGCCACTTCGCCAAGGATTTCGGGTACGCCGCCTCCATTCACATGGATTCCTGCATCCATTGCGGAATGTGCGCCGAGGCCTGCCACTTCTATGTGACCACGGGCGATCCGAAATACACGCCCATCTGGAAGATCGAGCCTTTCAAGCAGGCCTACAAGCGCGAGGCGGGTCCGTTCGCCCTGTTCTACCGTCTGTTCAATCTCAAGCCGGCCGTGAACACCGACCAGCTTCGTCATTGGCAGGAGCTGATCTACGATTCCTGCACCCAGTGCGGGCGCTGCACCATGATCTGCCCCATGGGGATCGACATCGCCGGCCTGGTGGGTCAGGCCCGTCATGCCATGTTCAAGGCGGGGCTGGTGCCCCACGAGCTCCATGCAGTAGCCGAGCGGGCCGAAACCGAAGGCAGTCCTTTGGGCGCCAAGCCGGAGGTTTTCAAGGACCGGGTGGAATGGATGGCCGATGAGAATGACATCGAGATTCCGATGGACGCCGAGAAGGCGGACATCCTGCTGACCATGTCCTCCATCGAGATCATGAAATACCCGCAGTCCATAGCCGCAATGGCGAAGGTCATGGAGCACCTGGGCCTGTCCTACACGTTCAGCAGCGAGGGCTACGAGGCCACCAACTTCGGCCTGCTCTCCGGGAACACGGACTGGCAGCGGGACATGAGCATGAAGCTGATCAATGCGGCCATCAAATGCGGAGCCAAGTATCTGATCCTGCCGGAATGCGGCCACGCCTACAGCGCCATGCGCTGGGCGGGGGCGAGCATGTACGGCAAGCCCCTGCCGTTCAAGGTGCGCCACATCTCGGAGTTCCTGGGCGAGCAGATCAGCAACGGCCGGCTCAAGGTCAAGGCGCAGGTGAACAAGACCGTCACCTACCACGATCCCTGCCAGGTGGCGCGCCGGGGCGGAGCCGTCGAGGCGCCGCGAACCGTGCTGAAGGCGCTGGGTGCGGAAATGCACGAAATGAAGGAGAACCGCGGCCTGAACTGGTGCTGCGGCGGCGGTGGCGGCGTGATCACCATTCACCGGGCCGACCCGATCCGCTACAAGGCGTTCCAGATCAAGATGGAGCAGGTGGAGAATACCGGCGCCGAACTGCTGGTCACGAGCTGTTCCAACTGCCGACAGACGTTCGATGACGGCCAGGAGCACTTCAAATGGGACAAGACGGCCCAGAGCATGCTCGAGCTGGTCGCGGACAACCTGGTCGAGTCGTGAAGTCGATCGCGGTTCGCGGCCGGCCGGTCACTGATCAAGAAACGCAAAAGGATGAACGATGAGCGCAAATACGGTAGTCGTCGATCCCATCACCCGCATTGAGGGCCATCTTCGCATCGAGGCCGAGACCGACAGCTCCGGCAATATCACCGGGGCGTCGAGCTCCGGCACCATGGTGCGAGGAATAGAGATCATCCTGCGCGGACGCGATCCCCGGGACGCCTGGGCATTCGCCCAGCGCATCTGCGGCGTGTGCACGCTGGTTCATGGCATCGCCTCGGTGCGGGCGGTGGAAAACGCCCTGAGCTACCCCATCCCCGCCAATGCCAATCTGATCCGAAACCTCATGATCGGCGCCCAGTTCGTCCACGATCACGTGATGCACTTCTATCACCTGCACGCCCTGGACTGGGTGAACGTGCCGAACGCATTGAAGGCCGACCCCAAGGCGACGTCCCAGCTGGCCCAGTCGATCAGCAACTACAGCAAGTCCTCTCCGGGCTATTTCGCGGACATCAAGAAGAAGCTCAAGACCTTCGTGGAAAGCGGTCAGCTCGGCATCTTCACCAACGGATACTGGGACAGTCCGACCTACAAGCTGCCGGCGGAGGCCAACCTGATGGCTGTGGCCCACTATCTGGAGGCTCTGGACTGGCAGAGGAAGGTAGTCAAGCTGCACGCAGTGTTCGGAGGCCGCAATCCCCATCCCAACTTCCTGGTGGGCGGCACCCCCGCCGCGATCTCCGTCAATCCGGGGAGCGGCCCGGGCCTGGGCGGGACCGACCTGGGGGGCGGGCGGGCCACCGCCATCGACACCGTGGGGCTGGAGCAGGTCAAGAATGTGATCGACGAGATGGTCACTTTCGTCGATCAGGTCTATGTCCCCGACACCCTGGCGATCGCCGGCTTCTACAAGGACTGGTTCGGCAAGGGCGAGGGCATCGGCAATTTCATGACCTACGGCGATCTGCCGGAGAAGGGCATCAACGACCCGGCCAGCTACCTGTTCCCCCGCGGCGTCATCCTCGACCGGGACCTGAGCAAGATCCACGAGGTGGATCTGGACGCCGAAGACCAGATCCAGGAATACGTGGCCCATTCCTGGTACGACTACAGCGTGGGCAAGGACAAGGGCCTGCATCCCTACGATGGGGAGACCAAGCTCGACTACACGGGACCCAAGCCGCCCTACGAACATCTGGACACGGACAAGGATTATTCCTGGCTGAAGTCGCCGCGCTGGAAGGGCAAGGCCGTGGAAGTCGGGCCCCTGGCGCGGGTCCTGATGCTCTACTCCACCGGCCACGAGCAGACCCGGGATCTGGTGCACATGGCCCTGAACAAGCTGGATGCGCCGGTGGAAGCCCTGTACTCCACCCTGGGGCGGACGGCGGCGCGGACTCTGGAAACCAAGGTGATCGCCGACCACATGCATGTGTGGTACGGCAACCTGATGGCGAACATCAAGGCCGGGGACGTGAAGACGTTCAACGAGACCAAGTGGGAACCCTCCACCTGGCCGGGAACCGCCAAAGGCGTGGGCTGGATGGAGGCGCCCCGGGGCGCGCTGGCCCACTGGATCGTGATCAAGGACGGCCGGATCGACAACTACCAGGCCGTGGTCCCCAGCACCTGGAATGCCGGTCCCCGGGACGCCCAGGGCCAGGATGGACCCTACGAGGCCAGCCTCAAGGGCACCAATCTGCACAATCCCAAGGAACCGGTGGAGATTCTGCGGACCATCCACAGCTTCGACCCCTGCATCGCCTGTGCGGTGCACGTGGCGGACCCGCAGGGCGAGGAACTGGTGAAGGTCAAGGTGCGCTGACCCCCTGCGGCGGCCGGTCTGCTATAATATGGGCGTCCGTGGACGAACAGTCCCGGTGTTCTGCAGACTCCTCCAACGGCAGTCTTTAGACGCGCGCTCCGGCGCGCGTCTTGTTGAGCGGGCCCTGAAGGCCCGGATTCATTCGGGCTTTCAGGTGCTTCGCGGGGTCGGGCTGTCCGGTCGCCGGTGATCGCTGTACCTGCCCCTCCGCCACGCAGACCGCGAAGCTGTTTCCGGGACGCGACACGGGATGGAACAGATCAACCACGCCCTGGTGGCCTTTGCGAATTTCGTCTGGGGCACGCCCATTCTGATCCTGCTGCTCGGGGGCGGCGGTTTCTTTGTCCTCTACTCGCGACTGCTTCCCTACCGGCATTTCCGCCATGCGTTCCACATCATCCGGGGGGCCTATGACGATCCCCGGGAGAGCGGGGATATCACCCATTTCCAGGCCTTGTCGGGGGCCCTGGCCGGCACCATCGGCCTGGGGAACATCGCCGGCGTCGCGGTGGCCATCCACGTGGGAGGGCCGGGGGCCATGTTCTGGATGTGGATGTCCGCTCTGGTGGGGGTGTGCACCAAGTTCTTTACCTGCACCCTGTCCATCATGTACCGCGGGCGCGACAGCCGCGGCGCGCTCCAGGGCGGGCCCATGTACGTGGTCACCGAGGGCCTGGGCCCGCGCTGGCGTCCCCTGGCCATCCTGTTCGCGGTTGCCGGGCTGTTCGGGACCCTGCCGGTGTTCCAGGTCAATCAGCTCACCCAGATCATGCGGGACGTGGTGGCGGTACCCAACGGCTGGGCGGGCCATGGCCACTTCGACTTCGATCTGCTTTTCGGTCTCGCGACTGCGGCCATGGTGGCCCTGGTGCTGTTCGGCGGTATACGCCGGGTCGGGGCGGTGGCATCCCGGCTGGTGCCCCTGATGGTGGCGGGCTACGGACTCATGACCCTGTACGTGCTGGTCGCGTACCGGGCCGAGATACCCGCCAGTCTGGCCCTGATCGTGCACGATGCGCTGACGGGCCAGGCGGCGGCCGGAGGGGTGCTCGGTGCGGTGATACTGACCGGCGTGCGTCGGGGGGCGTTTTCCAATGAGGCCGGTATCGGCACCGAGGCCATGGCCCACGGTGCGGCGCGCACCGACGAGCCGGTGCGCGAGGGGCTGGTGGCCATGGTGGGCCCGGTGATCGACACCCTCGTCGTATGCACCTGCACCGCCTTGGCGATCCTGGTCACCGGCGTGTGGCGCGGAGCCGACGCCAACGGCGTCACTCTGACCGCCCATGCATTCGAGCGGGCCATGCCCGGGATGGGAGCGTATCTGCTTACGGTGATGGTGTTCGTGCTCAGTATCAGCACCATGTTCACCTACGGCTACTATGGCGCCAAATGCACCAATTTCCTGCTGGGCGCGGAACGGCAGCATTACCACCGCTACCTCTACGTGGCGCTGATCGTCGTGGGCGCAGTGGCGTCGCTGGAGGCGGTGATCAGCCTGATCGACGGCATGTACGCGCTGATGGCCATTCCCACCATGGTCTCTGCTATTGTGCTTGCACCCCGGGTCATGCGAGCGGCCGAGGATTACTTCGAGCGCCATGGTCTGGCAGGATCGCGCCGGCGCCCGGCTGAACTGTCCCGACAACGCGAAGGAAACCCCGACTGATGCCCACCGACCTGCGGCTTCGCCCGGAACAGCTGCTCCGGCGCTGTGATCCCGCCCAATTCTATTTCACCACGACCCGGGAGCTCCAGCCCTACAACGGCCTGATCGGCCAGCA
>DATFLG010000137.1:0-5495 GCA_035267985.1 Gammaproteobacteria bacterium
GAGAGCCAGCACCTGGCCGAGCATGCCCGGAGCAAGCGGATGGCCAAGGGGTTGGATATGGTGGCCGCCAACTGGATCGACCGCCCCGGCCTGGGGTTCGACAGCGACGAGAACGCGCTGTCGGTGTTCTGGGAGGGGGGAGCGGTGGAGCTTGAGCGGGCCCCCAAGGACCGTCTGGCCCGGGAGCTCGTCGACCTGATCGCCCGGCGCTACAAAGCCCGGCGGTCGCCCGTTTCCCTGAACCGACCGGATACTCATGCGCAAGATTCAGCTTAAGATCCTCGATCCCCGCGTCGGGTCCGAGTATCCCCTGCCCCACTATGCCACCGACGGCTCGGCCGGCCTGGACCTGCGGGCCTGCCTGGACGCGGACCTGGAGCTGGCGCCGGGGCAGACCGAGCTCATTCCCACGGGGATATCCATCCATATCGGTGACCCGGAGCTGGCGGCCGTGCTGTTGCCCCGTTCGGGCCTGGGGCACAAGCACGGCGTGGTGCTGGGCAATCTGGTCGGGCTGATCGATTCCGACTATCAGGGCCAGGTATTCGTGTCCTGCTGGAACCGGGGTGGGGACTCTTTTACCATCCAGCCCGGCGAGCGGATCGCCCAGATGGTGTTCGTGCCGGTGGTACAGGCGGCCTTCGACGTGGTGGAAGAGTTCGAGACCAGCCATCGGGGCGGCGGCGGCTTCGGCCACACGGGGCGGGCCTGAACGCAATCGATCTGACGATCCCCGTCGCCGCGCGAGTGGCGGGTTGCGAGACAGGCCCTGCTGACAACAACAGTGCCACCGGCCGCGGGTGCAGCCCGAGAGTCGCTTTACAATCGCCACTATGAAACTGCCGATGCAACCCAAGGGCGCCGCTGCCCGGCCGGGGGCGGCTGCGACGCCGCGCCCGGGCATGGGGCTGGCCCGGGCCGGCGTGGCGGTGTTCGTGCTCGGCTGGCTGGCCCTGTCGGGCCTGGGCTTCGCTTTTTACCACAGCGCAGCAAATCAGCTGGCCGGCCTGAGCCGGGCCCGGGACGCGGCCGTGGGGCGGACCCTGGCCGGCGGGTTGGACGACCTCGTAAGCCATGTGCAACGGGTGCTCGACGGTGCTGCCGCTGACCCGGCGCTGGTCCGGTCCCTGGCGGGGGCGCCGGCCGCGCGGGCGGCATTGGCCCGACAGCTCGAGCGGGCTTTTCCAGGCGCGACGGTGCGGGTGGTGGCGCCCGGCGGCGGCTCGGCGGATGACCCGCAGGCGGCCGGGCTGAGTTACGCGGCCCAGGATCTGCTGCACCAGGCCGAGTCGGGCAGCCCGCCCCCGGCGGAGGTGGAGCTGGGCCAGGGCGGCGGCCGGGCGAACTTCGTCCGGGCGATCCGGGGCACCGGGAGCGGCCGGGTGGTGGCGGACCTGCTGGTGAGCCTGCCCCTGAAGGTCCTGCGCGCGCGCTTTGCCGCGGGCGACCCGGTGGCCGGTTATGCGGTCGTGGAGCAGCGGGTCGAAGGCCAGAGCCCGGTTCGGCTGATCGCCCGCGGTTCCGAGGACCTGGCCGGGAGCCGCCCCGCGCCGATGACCTACAGGGTCCCCGCCAGCCGCTGGACCGTGGCCTACTGGCCCCCCCGGACCCCGGGGCCGGGGGGTGGTCTTCTCGGCTGGGTGATCACATACGCTGTCGTGGTGGGTCTGTGGGCGCTGGCGGTGTTCGTGCTTTTCCGCTGGCTGGCGGCCGCCCTGCGCGCCGATCAGGTGGCCCTCATCGGGGTCGTCAAGGCCCTGCGGGCCGGCCGGCCCGCAGCGCCGGTCCGGGCCAGCCTGACGGATTGCCACGGGACGCTGGAAATGGCCCGGCAGCTGGCCCGCGGGGACGGACCCGCCGAGCAGGCGCCCGCCCGGGCTGCCGAGCGGCCGCCGGAGAACGAATTGTCAATGGACGGGATAGAAGTGATGAATCTGGATGCGTCGATTTTTCGGGCCTATGACATCCGGGGCCTGGTGGAGTCCAACTTCACGCCCGCCGTGGTCTACGAAATCGGTCGGGCCATCGGCAGCGAAGCCTACGAGCAGGGTCAGCAGACGGTCATCGTGGGTCGCGACGGCCGCCTGTCGGGCCCGGCCCTGGCCGACGCCCTGATCCGGGGGCTGCAGGCCAGTGGCCGGGATGTCATCGACATCGGCCAGGTGCCCACGCCGGTGCTGTATTTCGCGGCCCACACCCTGGACAGCATGTCCGGCGTGATGATCACCGGCAGCCACAACCCGCCTGAGTACAACGGCATGAAGATCGTGCTCGCCGGGGAAACGCTGGCCGGGGAGCGCATTCAGGCTCTGTACCAGCGCATTGCCGATGGCCAGCTGCTCAGCGGCGACGGAACGCTGCGCACAGGGGACGTGGCGGCGGACTACACCGCCCGGATCACGAAGGACGTGCATCTCGAGCGGCCCCTGAAGGTGGCAGTGGATTGCGGCAACGGAGTGGCCGGCGCCCTGGCGCCGGACCTGCTTCGGGCCCTGGGCTGTGAAGTCAGCGAGCTGTATTGCGAGGTGGACGGTCATTTCCCCAACCACCACCCCGACCCCAGCAAGACGGCCAATCTGGAGGACCTCATCGCCCAGGTGACCCGCCAGGGGGCGGATCTGGGACTGGCGTTCGACGGGGACGGGGACCGTCTGGGGGTGGTGGACGGCAAGGGACGGATTATCTGGCCCGATCGGCTGATGATGCTTTTCGCTGCGGACATCCTGGCGCGCAATCCCGGCGGGCGCATCATCTATGACGTGAAGTGCTCGCGGCACCTGGACCGGATCATCGCCGACAACGGCGGTGACCCCGAGATGTGGAAGACCGGCCACTCGCTCATCAAGGCCCGGATGAAGCAGACCGGCGCGCTGCTGGCCGGGGAGATGAGCGGCCATCTGTTCTTCAAGGAGCGCTGGTACGGTTTCGACGATGCGCTCTACAGCGCGGCCCGCCTGCTGGAGATACTGGCCAGGGATCCGCGCTCCAGCGATCAGGTGTTCGCCGAGCTGCCCGACAGCGTCAACACACCCGAGCTCAACGTGGCCATGGAGGAGGGCGAGCCCCACCGCTACATGGAGCGCCTGGCCGCCGAAGCGGATTTCGAGGGCGCCACGGTGTCCACCATCGACGGGCTGCGGGCGGATTTCCCGGATGGCTGGGGGCTGGTGCGGGCTTCCAACACCACGCCCTGCCTGGTGCTGCGTTTCGAGGCCGACAACGCCACTGCCCTCAGGCGCATTCAGCGCAGCTTCCGGGATGCGATGCTGGCGGTGGAGCCGGCACTGGAGCTGCCCTTCTGAGGCAGGTTTGGAATCGATCAGTTAGGATGGCGCAATGACCCTGAATGCCGACGCGGCCATGAACATCGCCCGGGTGCTGACCGAGGCGCTGCCCTACATACAGCGCTTTCGGGGCAAGACCGTGGTGGTCAAATACGGCGGCAACGCCATGGTGGACGAGGCCCTGAAGAACGGCTTCGCCCGTGACGTGGTGCTCATGAAGCTGGTGGGCATCAATCCGGTGGTGGTCCACGGGGGCGGGCCGCAGATCGGCCGCCTGCTGGAGCGCATCGGCAAGGAAACCCGTTTCATAGAAGGCATGCGGGTCACCGACAGCGAAACCATGGACGTGGTGGAGATGGTCCTGGGCGGCCTGGTGAACAAGGAGATCGTGAACCTGATCAACCGCCATGGCGGCCGGGCCCTGGGGCTCACCGGCAAGGACGGTCAGCTGATCAGAGCGCGCAAGCTCACCATCACCCGGCGCCCGCCGGAGCTGGACGAGCCGGAGATCATCGACCTGGGCCACGTGGGCGAGGTGGCGAGCATCGACGCCTCGGTCCTGCATATGCTGGTCAAGGAAGAGGTGATCCCGATCATCGCTCCCATCGGGGCCGGCGAGGACGGCCACGCCTATAACATCAATGCCGATCTGGTGGCCGGCCGTCTGGCCGAGGTGCTGGGTGCAGAGAAGCTGATCCTTCTGACCAATACGCCGGGTCTGCTGGACAGGCAGGGCACGCTGCTGTCGGGCTTGACCGCCGCGGAGGTGGACGGGCTGATCGCTGACGGCACCATACACGGGGGTATGCTGCCCAAGATCCGCTGTGCGCTGTCCGCGGTGCAGTCAGGGGTTCGTGCCGCTCATATCATCGACGGTCGCGTGGAGCACGCGGTGCTGTTGGAGCTGTTCACCGATCAGGGCGTCGGTACCCTGATCCGGGGATAGGCGGGGCGTCGGGAAGGCCGCGGTTCAGGGCTGCGCGGTGTCGGTGTCACCGGCCTCGCCCGCCTGCAGCTGGCGGAACCGCGCCATGTCCGCGGCGTACTGCCGGCGGATCTGGTCCTGCTCCCGGCGCTTGCGGTCGATGTAGGCCTGGTTCTTGTTGATCTGGGTGCGCAGGGTGTCGATGCGCTGCTGCAGCGCCTTGGATACCGGCTTGCCGGCGCGTTGACGGTTGGCGGCGGCGTGTGTGCTGTCCTCGAGCTGGGCGCGCAGGCTCTTGATGCGCCCCTGGGTGACCCGGATGATGGCGTCGATGGCCTCGATCTTCCCCGCACGGGCCCGCTTGATGTCATCCACGCTGGAGAAGGTGTCGAGCAGCATCCGGTCATGAGCGGCCTGCTTTCTGGCCGCGCGCCTTCTGGCCGCGCGCTGTTTGGCCATGGCCTTCTCGTGAGCGATCTCCTGGGGGGTCTTGGCCCGGGGGACGGTCTTGACGGTCACTCCCCCGTCGTTGAGCTCCTGGCGCTGCTTGCCGGCATCCTGGGGGGGCACCCGGTCGCCATAGTGCACCTCCCCGTGGTCGTCCACCCATTTGTAGAGCTTGGCGGCATGGCCATCGGGGGCGAGGGGGGCCTGGATGGCCAGGGCGAAGCCGAGAGTGCACAGGGTAGTGGCCGCGGCGCGGATGATTTTCATGAACATGGCCTGACAGTCGCCCAATGATCGGGATCCATTCTAGGGACTGTTAACATTATAGGGGTCGCCGCTGCCGGCGCCCCATTTTTCGTCCTGCAAGGCGGAGCGAGTGTGGTATAGCCCGGCTACATGAGCGAGCGACAACGCCGCGGGACGGGAAAAGGGGCCCGGCCCTTCGGGTTGTGGCTGAGAATCCACCACTCGGCGTTGCTCGTCACTCATTTGGAATTACCAAACCCCGCTCCTCGCGCCTTGATTGGCGGCTTCTCAGGCACAACAGCGATGATCCCTATAGTGTTAACAGGCCCTGGACAATCGGGGCCCGCGCCGTGAATGTGGCCGACCAGCTTCTGCTGCTGGCGATCTCCCTGACGGCCAACCTGTTCTCGGCTTTCTCGGGTGGAGGGGCGGGCCTGATCCAGCTGCCGGCGCTGATCTTTCTCGGCCTGCCTTTCCCCGTTGCCCTCGCCACCCACAAAGTGGCGAGTGTCGCCCTGGGTATCGGCGCCACCGGCCGGCACTTGAGGGAGCGGGGCCTGGAGTGGCCGCTGACGGCGTTCATTCTTGCCTGC
>DATFLG010000138.1:0-4168 GCA_035267985.1 Gammaproteobacteria bacterium
TGGCACACCGCCGGCGCCCATATTGCGTGGCTGCTGCTTCCCGGCCCGCTCCTGGGGCTTGCGGCCATGCGTCCCCTGTGGCGGGTCCGCGCTGCGCCCGGCTAGGGCCCGTCGCGCGTGATGACGTCCCGCACCCGGGGATCAGGCCTCCAGGGGGCGGGCGGCGGCCAGCCTGGCGTTCCAGCCGGCAACCGCTTCGGCGATCGCCGAATCCCGGTCTTTGCCCTTATCGGAGATCTTCGGCCCCGCCTGACCGCACACCGGGCAGCCGATCCAGTAGAGGGTTTCCGTGCCCCCGTCAGCGGTGGTGCGGGTCTGTTCCCGAAGCTTGGGCCGGGCGCCACACAGGCAGGTTCTGGGTTCCATGGGTCACGTCTTGCGGTTCAGGTCCACCGGACCGGTCCGGCGGTTGCCGTCAGATTAAACGCTCCGGGACCGGCTGACAAAACAAATAGGGGGCGGTGACAACTGAGAATCATTCGCGCCCTCACTTGTCACCGACCCCTTTTCGGGGCAGGCGGGCGGTGGCCAGGAAGACGGGATAGTCGTGGGCAGCGTCGTCGGCGCCGGTCTTGTGCACCACATGGGCCGGCGCCACCTGGACCTCTTCAAAGCCGGCCCCGGCGAGCCATTCGGCGACCACCGCGGGATCGAAGCCCTGGTGGGCGACCCCCGGCGTGTCGCCATGGAAGGTGCCGTCTTCGGTTTCCAGGTCGGCCACTGCGATCCGACCGCCGGGGGCGAGCACGCCGGCCAGCCGCGCCAGCAGCCCCGCCACGTCCTGAATGTGATGCAGTGTCATGCTGCTGAAGACCAGGTCAAAGGGGCCCGCCGGCATGTCCCGGGACAGGTCGGCTTCCCGGACCTCGATATTGTCCAACCCGAGTCCGGCGGCCTTGTCCCGAAGCACATCGAGCATCCCGCCGGCACTGTCCACGGCGAGCACCCGGCCCAGGCGGGGTGCGAGCAGGGCGGTGACCAGGCCGGTGCCGGCGCCGAACTCCATGGCCCGTTCCTCCCCCGTGGGGGCGATGCGCTCGAGGATGGCGCCTGCGACGCCCCGGGCCAGGGCCGTGCGGATCGGGTTGTCGTCCCAGGAATCGGCGATGGCGTTGAAGCGGCTGACGTTGGCCTCGCTGACGGTGTCGTTCATGTTGGGGAGTCCTTGGATGCCTTGGGATGAAATCGACCGGGGATTTGAAGCTTGCGGCCATTGTGCGATCAGCGCGGGCAGCCTTCAAGCGCTGCCGCCGCGAGGGTCGCCCCGGCTTCGCCGTTGCTTCAAAATGGCGCCATGGAATGGCACGCGACTTCCACCATCGCCCCGGACAGGCCCCGCGTACCCCCGGCTTTCGCCGGTCGAGCCGGCAGTCTTCCCGGGTGGACGACCGGATGGCTGTCGTGAACCGGCAGAACCCCGGAACAACGCGCCCGCGCCTGCGGAAACTGGCCCGCTCCTTTTACGACCGGGACACCATCGTGGTGGCTCGGGAGTTGCTGGGCAAATATCTGGTGCACCTGGTGGACGGCGCGCCGCGAGTGGGGCGGATCGTGGAGACCGAAGCCTACCTGGGACCCCATGACCGGGCGGCACATTCGGCGCGCGGCCGCACGGAACGCACCAAGGTGATGTTCGGCCCGCCGGGGCACGCCTACGTGTATCTGATCTACGGTATGCACAACTGCATGAACGTGGTCACCGAGGGCCCGGGGCACGCCTCGGCGGTGCTGCTGCGGGCGCTGGAGCCGGTGGAGCATGTGGAGCTGCGTACCCAGGGGCCGGGCCTGCTCTGCAAGGCCATGGACATCGACCGGCGCCTCAATGCCCACGATCTGACCAGCGACGACTTCTACATCGCCGCCTGCCCCCGGCCCGAGCGGTTCACCATCGTCAAGCGCCCGCGCGTCGGTGTGGACTATGCGGGCCACTGGGCGCGCCGTCTGCTCCGGTTCTATATCAAAAGCAGCGGTTACGTCTCCAGGCCCTGACCCGCCCGCCCCGCTCCGGCGCCCGTGTCAGGGGCGGGTGGAGCGACGGGACCGGTGCGATGTCGACAGGGGGGTGCCGGCAGGGCCCGGCGCGCCCTTGATCCAGACTCCCCGGATGGGATCTGCGTGGGCGCTTTTGCCCGGCGCATCCAGCCCGTACATGGCGGTCACGGTGCGCAGCACGCTGTAGTGGTCGATGCGCTGGCGGTAGGTGCCGGGCTTGACCATGGGGCCCACGAAAAGCGTCGGAATGCGGTTGTCCCCCGAGCCGTCGTCCTCGTCCCAGGTGACGATCAGCAGGCTGTTGTGGGTGCGGGCCCACTGCACGTAGGGCGCGATATGGGTCTTCAGCCAGGTGTCGCCCTGTTTGATGCTGCCGTCGTGCATGTCGTGGTCCTGATCGGGCGCCACCATGGACACGGTGGGCAGATGGTCGTATTTCCCGGGGACGATGGTGAACAGCAGAAACGGCATGTTGGCGAACCGCGGCAGGTCAGCACCCTGCCAGTTGACGGCTGGATTGTGCTTTCGCCAGTAGGCTTTGGCACTGCACCCGGTGTAGCCGACCTCGGGCAGGCCCTGGGAGTACATGCCGAAGGTCAGCCCCTTGCCGAACAGCTCGCTGGCCAGGTTCGTGCCCTTGAAGGTGTGGGGGCAGGAATCGTCGGTGACGTTGTGGGTGGAGCCGGAGAACAGGGCCAGGTAGTTCGGTTCGCTGGGGTGGGCGACTGCGAAGGACCGGGTGAACAAGGCGCCCTGATGGGCCAGGGCGTTGATGTAGGGGGCATGGGAGTTGCCGATGATATCCGAAAAGGATTTGTTTTCTTCGACGACGATGACCACGTGATCGGGCTGCGGCAGGCCCGAGGCACCGGCCGGGCCGCTGGTGCCGGGCACCGCGGCGGCGTTCCGGCCTGCCACAAGCGCTGCGATCAGGATGGCGGTGAGCCATCCGGCGGTCGTGCGTCGCGCTGTTCGTTCTCGCCACATGATGATGCCCTCGGGGTCCGCCGTCAGCGCTCCCCGATTATCCAGCCCATGGGCCCGGAGGCAACACCGCCGGGCCGCCGATGTCCCGGTCGGGGCCGGGGCCCCGATTGTGTGACCGGGCGCACGGACCGGCGCCGCTTCCACTTCCAATCTGAACGGGCAGCGGGTCAGCCCGTCCGGCATCGCAATGGCCGCGGCCCGTGCCGGGCGCCCGGGAAGTGTCTTCAGAACCAAGGTACGCGGTTCCCGGGCCTGCGGGCTGCTGAACCTCCATCATTTGTCAACGACGGGAGGGTGTCATGTCCGCCATGGAAGAACATATCGTGCTGAGCTCGGAGGACCCGGTCCCAGAGCTACCGGCTGGCGCGCCCGGGGTGATCCACCGGATGCTCGAGCAGCACAGCCGGTGCAAGGGCTATCGTGCCCGTGTCGAGCTGTTTGACGAGCGGTTCGTGTCGGTGTCCACCCGGCGCCTGGGTGCCCGCACGGACGAGTACTGGCTGGATCTTCGGTGCATCGATCCGACACCCCGGCGCGCGACTCAAATCGCCTGGGGATGGTTCGCCCTGGCTCTGACCCTGCTGACAGGCGGCGGGGTCCTGCTGGCGGCCGTGGCCTACAGCGGTCATCCGCTGCTGGATCATCCCGCTGCGCCGGGCGCCATCACCGCTTCGTTGGCCGGCGCCTTCGCCCTGTGGATGGGCGTTGTGTGCTCCGCACGCCGGCTGGTGTGGTTCACCCGCCACGGGCGCATTCCGGTGGTTCAACTGCTGGCGGGTTTGCCGGACCGTGTTCAGGTGCGCGCCTTTGCCGACGAGCTGGAGGCCCGGGCGCGCCGGGCCCGGGCCGTTGCCGCGCCGGACCCGAGCGCCCGGCTCAGTGCCGAGTTGCGTGAGCACCGCCGGCTGCGGGACCAGCAGGCCCTGGACCCGGACACCTATGAGCGGGCCAAGCGCCGCATCCTGCGGTGCCACGGCGCCCCTCCTGAATCAAGACCCGGGGCGGCCGAACCCGGGCGGGACATCTCCCGGGACGCCGGATTGCTGGCGGGCTCCTGAACCGGCCACGCGCTGGCGCCTGAGCGGGCCGGCCCGTCCCCGCGCGTTGCGAAGCTGGAACCGGGCCGCCGGTTCGAGTACTTTGCCCCCAGGGGGAAGTACCGCGGTCGGGGGGTGCGGCACGGGCCGGG
>DATFLG010000139.1:0-5859 GCA_035267985.1 Gammaproteobacteria bacterium
ACCCCGGTCGTTGGCATCGGCGGGATTGATCTCCACGAACATGTAGGGCTGCAGCTCCGCCAGCCAGGCCACAGAGCGCGTGTCGGCACCGCCGCCTTCGTACTCGGTGAGCCGTCCGCTGATGAAGATCAGGGGATAGTCCCCCGAATAGTCCTTGGCCTGCACCGAGGCATACAGGGTGGGCAGGCGCCAGAAGGCCTTGCGGTCCTCGTAGGTCGGGTATTTGCTCACCAGGTCGTAGCGGGCCGTGTACAGCGGCTCGCGGTGCACCGGCACCTGATCGGGGAACTGCCACACCACGCAGCGGGCCTTGGCATTGCCGAACGGCGCGCAACCGTGCTTGATCGCCACCCGCTGGATCCCCCCCGAGAGGTCCGTCTTCCAGTTCCGCCCCTCGGCCTGCTTCTGCTCGTCGGCGGAGAGCTCGTTCCACCAGCCCAGCTGCTTGAGCATGTCGGCCGTGAACTCGGGGTAGCCGTCCTTGATGTCCGAGCCCTTGCTGTAGACCCCGTCGGCCAGCAGGCTCACGCCGTTGCGCTCCACGCCGAACCGCGCGCGGAACGTCAGTCCGCCGTCCGCCACTGACTTGCTGGGATCGTACAGCACCGGCGTCCCCGGATGCTTGATGTCCGCCGTTCCCCAGCAGGGCCAGGGCAGACCGTAGTAGTCCCCGTCCACAGGGCCGCCTTCGGCACGCAGGGTGGTCGTGTTGAACGTCGCCCGGTGCTCGGCGTGCATCTTCAGGCGCTCCGGGCTCTGTCCGGTGTATCCGATGGTCCAGGTGCCCCGGTTGATCTCCCGAAGTATGTCCTCGATGGAGGGTTCGTTATTCGTGACCTTGATGTGCTTGAACATGTGGTCGGCGAAGCCGAACTTCTTGGCGAACAGGTACAGGATCTCGTGGTCAGGCTTGGACTCGAACAGAGGATCGAGCACCTTGTCGCGCCACTGAAGCGAGCGGTTCGACGCCGTCACCGACCCGTAGGTCTCGAACTGTGTACAGGTGGGGAGCAGGTAGGTGTTGTTCTTGCGGTCGCTCATCACCGAGAGCACGGTTGGATGGGGATCCGACACCACCACCAGGTCCACCGTTTCCAGGGCCTTCTTCATCTCCGGTCCCCGGGTCTGGCTGTTGACCGCATGGCCCTGGAAGAAGATGGCGTGGAAGTTGTCCCGCTGTTGCAGATCCTTCTTGTCAACCAGGATGCCGTCTATCCAGCGCGAAACCGGGATGCCGGGAATGTTCATGGTATAGGCCATGGAGCCGTCCCCGGCGTCGTACTTCCTGGAGGTGTCGAATCGCCCCTTCAGCCAGTCATAGTCCACGTCCCAAACCCGGGACCAGTGTTTCCAGGCCCCTTCCGACAGTCCATAGTAGCCTGGAAGGGTGTGGGAATTGGGGCCCACGTCCGTAGCCCCCTGCACATTGTCGTGGCCACGGAAGATGTTGGCGCCGCCACCCGACACGCCGATGTTGCCCAGCGCCAGCTGATAGACGCAGTAGGCCCGGGTGTTGTTGTTGCCGGTGTGGTGCTGGGTGCCCCCCATGCACCACACGATGGTGCCGGGACGGTTCTGTGCCATGACCTTGGCACACTGGAACATCTGCTGCTCGGGTATGCCGGTCACGTTCTCCACCGTCTTGGGGTCCCACTTCTTCACTTCCTGCCGGACCTCGTCCATGCCATAGACCCGCTGGCGGATGTACTCCTTGTCCTCCCATCCATTCTGAAACGTGTGCCACAGGAGCCCCCACATGAAGGCCACGTCGGTGCCCGGCCGGATCCGGATATACTGGTCGGCATGGGCAGCGGTTCGGGTAAAGCGGGGATCGACCACGATCATGTACGCCCCGTTCTCCTTGCCCCGCAGAATGTGCTGCATGGCCACCGGGTGGGCTTCGGCCGCATTGCTTCCCACGAACAACATGGCCTTGCAGTTGTGCATGTCGTTGTAGGAGTTGGTCATCGCCCCGTAGCCCCAGGTATTGGCGACGCCGGCGACGGTGGTGGAGTGGCAGATGCGCGCCTGGTGGTCGATATTGTTGGTCCCCCAGAAGGCGGCGAACTTGCGCTGCAGATAGGAACCTTCGTTGCTGGCCTTGGACGAACCGGCGAAGAACACCGCGTCCGGCCCGTACTTCTCGCGGATATCCAGCATCTGGTCGCCGATTTCGTTCACCGCCTGATCCCAGCTGATACGCTTCCATTTGCCGTCCACCAGCTTCATGGGATACTTGATCCGCTTGTTCCCGGTCCCGATCTCACGCACCGAGGCACCCTTGGCGCAATGGGAACCGAGGTTGAACGGCGAATCGTAGTCCGGCTCCTGGCCGGTCCAGACCCCGTTCTGGAGCTCGGCGATCACCCCGCAACCCACCGAGCAGTGGTTGCAGACGCTGCGGCGGGTCTCCACCTTCACGCCCTCCTTGGGGGTGATATCCACGGCCCGCGCCTTCTTCATCATGCTGAGGGGCAGCATTCCGCCCACGGCAGCCCCGCCCAGGGCCAGTCCGGAACGGCGCAGGAAGGTACGCCGGTCGATGCCGTTGGATACGCCCGTGGGGCCCGCATCACGCAACATGGCATCGCCGACCGCGTTGGAAACCTGTTTCCGGATAAGCTTCATTGCTCCATCTCCCTCGACTCAGGCGTGGCCCAAGAGACCTGTCACAACCCGGCCTTCTCGTAATATTTGCGGATATGGGGAGTCACGCGATAACCGCGGGATTCGCCGCTCTTTCCGGCCCCGCCGGCCGGTTCCTCCGGCGCCTCCGCTGCCAGGGCACCGCGGGCCATCACCAGAACGGTGGCCGCTCCGCCTGCGGCCGCGAGGTCCTTGAGGAAAATGCGGCGTGATGCCTGGATCGTTGATCTCTTGCTCATGAGTCGTCTCCTTCTGCCGGCCGGGACCGACGTACACCTACTCCGCGGTCCCCAGATACCGGCGTTCCAGTGCCATGAACTGCTCGCCCAACCGACCCACGGCCTTGTAGAAGCACGCCGCGCCGGCTCGTTGCATGTCAGCGAACAATCTGCCCAGCCAGGGCTCGATGTGGGCGGCGAAGAATGCCTGCTGCATCGGGTGGGTGACTTCCTCCGGATGGCTGGCCAGGATCGCCATGACCTCGCACAGGGCGCCGGCATGGTCTTCGGGTTCACACACCCCCGCTTCACGCTCCACGCCCAGCATCTGCAGATCCCGGCGCAGAAACACCAGGGGCTTGTCCATGAGCGAGCCGGTCATGTACCAGGACCCGTAAGGCACCAGCTCGCCGCGGGTGATGCCGATGAACAGGTCGTGGTACTCGTCGTCCACGGCCTGGGGATCGGCCTGGCGCGCCGCGAGCCCCAGCAGATTCCAGCTCCCGGTCATATCGGCTTCCTGCAGGGACGGACTCCCGGAGGCGCTGTCCCCCACCCCGCCCAGCAGCGCCAGCAGCTCCGGGTCCGGCGGGCGCAGCAGCAGGGCCGCCAGCAGCGCATAGGTATTGGCCCGCAGCAGCTCCTCGGCCGCCGGGGCGGGCCGGGAAGTCCCGGCATCCTGCTTCAGTTCGACAGAGGCCCTGGGATCCATCGTTGGACGAGCTCCTCGCTGACTGCCGGCGCCGCGGAACGCCGCAGGGGCTTTCACCCTGCCCCTGCGAAGCAACCCGCGTGCCGGAATGGAAGGGAATCAAATGCACATTCGGGAACGTGCGGGTCAGGGGCCGGGACCGTCCGGGGGCCGGTGATGCCCGACCCGGGACAAAATGACCCGCCGGGGCGGGTCTTCCTGTCCCAGGGACGGTCAGGACCCCCGGTGGACATCGAAACCGCCCTCCTGGGCGAAGAGATCCCGGACCCGGCAGTCCTCGCACATCTGCAGCCGGCGTCGCGCCTCGGGCGTCTGGAACATCCAGTGTCCGGCCAGCTTCTCCGCCATCCGGTCCATCATCCGGCGGGTGGCGAATGGTCGACCGCAGGCCACGCAATTGAACGGCGTTTCCTCGTGCAGGGTGCGGGGGGTCCCGGCCCGCTCCCGGTCGTAGAGCAGGCGGGCATGGAGCGCGACCGCCGATTCCGGGCACGCGGCCGCGCACAGGCCGCACTGCACGCAGTTCTGTTCCACGAAACGCAGGGCGGGCGATTCGCCACCGTCCAGCAGCGCCGAGGTGGGGCAGACCGACACGCAGGCCATGCAGAGGGTGCAGGCGTCCCGGTCCACGCGGACTTCTCCGAAGGGGGCCCCCGCCGGCAGCGGGGCCACGGCGGCGTCCACCGGCGCCTGCCCGTGAAGGTGATCCAGGGCCAGGCGGACCGTGGTCCGTTTTTCTCCCAGCGCCGCAAATGTTGCCGGCGCCGCCACCGCCGCGCCGGGCGCCCGGGCGAGAAAATCCACCAGGGAGGTCTGCTGCGGGTCGGATTCCAACAGCGCCACCTGCCCGTCTGCGTAGCCCATGCCCGCCAGCACCGCCCCCGCGTAGTCACGCTGCTCCCGCAAGGCCCGGCGTTCCCGGGCCGGCATTGCGGCCGGCAGCAGCAGCACCACCCGGGCGGCGCCGTAGGCCAGGGCTGCGAGCC
Source organism: Gammaproteobacteria bacterium (assembly GCA_035267985.1). Taxonomy (GTDB): domain Bacteria; phylum Pseudomonadota; class Gammaproteobacteria; order DATFLG01; family DATFLG01; genus DATFLG01. The sequence continues at coordinate 4,563 of DATFLG010000139.1, forward strand.
ACAGGTCCATGCCCACGGCCCCCACATCCTCCACCTGCACCGGCAGCAGGTTCTCGGGCAGCCCGTCGGCCAGATCCGCGGCCAGGGAGGGCTCGCTCCCGGCGTCGTGAAACAGAATCTGGGCCGGCGAGTCGGGGCCGGCGCTCCGGTAAGCCCCCAGGGCGGTGCGCAGCAGATCCAGATGGTCCGCCGCCGGCGGAAACGCGTAATGGATCGCGCCGGTGGGACAGACCGTGCCACAGCTCCCGGCCCCCTGGCACAGGTACGGATCCACTTCCACCTGCTCCCCCAGTGACTGGATGGCCCCCGTGGGACAGGCTTGAAGGCAGCGGGTACATCCGCGCAGCCCGCTGCGCCCGTGGGCGCAGATATCCGGGTCGTACCCGAAATAGCGTGGCTTTTCGAAATCGCCGGTCATCTCCGGCAGCTGCACCAGGGTCCGGCTCAGAGCATCCTCGCGGCCACCGGTGGCGAAATACCCGGGCGGTGGAATCTCCGCCTCAATGCAGGCCGGCTCGCACAGATCCAGAATCAGATCGAATGCCTCCCTGGGGGGATCCAGCAGACTGCCCGCGTCCACGGTCTGTCCGCCGGCGCCCAGGGTGACCCGAAAGGCTCCCAGATGGCCCTGCAGCTGGGAAGGGTATCCGCGCAGTCCCTGCACGCCCCCGGGCAGGTCGGGGGGGATGGCGCCGTCGGTGGCCAGCACCGCGCACGACAACCGCCGGGCAAGGACCCGGGCAGCGGCGCCGGCCCGGGCCCCCTCGCCGATGATCAGCAGCGAGCCGCCCGAATGGTAGTCCACCTGCGCCGGCGGGGTCGGCTGATCCCCCGCCATGCCCTGCAGAGCCCTGCGCCGGGCCTGGCCGTCGGGGGTGCGCGCCGGCAGGCGGTTCAACGCGGACGGGCTGGGGGTCATGGATTTTCACTCCCTGGGTCGGTGCCGGGGCCCGGCGGCTGACCGTCTTCGCCGGCTTCGCTGTGCGGTCCGGCATCCTCCGGCGGATCTTCTTCCCCGCGGCGCTCCCGCCCGGCCGGATTGCCCCCGGCCCCGGTCAGATGCTCGCGGGCCGCAGCGCCCAGCTGCCCGACCGTGTCCGCCGCCTTACGGGCCATCACCGTGAGGGCGCGGTAGTCCTCGTCGTAATCATCCAGGCCGTCGCGCAGATTGAACTTCGGGCTGTGAAACAGCTTGCGCAGCGCCAGCCGGCGCAGCTCCTCGCTGACCCGGGGTGACAGGAAGCCGCTGACATCACTGTTCTCCCCCAGCAGATCCAGCGGCGGCAGCCCGGGCTCC
>DATFLG010000140.1:0-21360 GCA_035267985.1 Gammaproteobacteria bacterium
AGACACCGCGGCCGATATCCGCAGTACGATTGCGCATTTTCAACCGAAGCTATCACCCGCTTCGCGCAAGTGTCAAGCCAAGTCATTGACTTATTAGAATATGCGCACATTTCGTGGGACCCGGGACTAAGACGCCGGAGCGACTTCATATATTCCCGGCCCTTGTCCCCTGGCCCCCGACGCTCAGGGCTTGCGCCGCTCCTCGGCCCGGCGTGCCTCGCGCAGGGCGTCGATGGCCCGCGCCTTGGCCGCCACCGCGCTCTGGCGCGCCGCGTCGTATCGGCGGTGGTCCAGCTCCTGCTGGGCTTCATGCAGCAGCGCCTGGGCGCGCTTGAATGCCGTGCCCGCATGCTGCGCGGCGCCCGCCTCCCGGGCAGCCTGCAACGCCTGGCGGGCATCGCTCATTTCCTGCACGGGCGCCGTCGCGCAACCGACCAGTGCCCCGCACAGAAGAAGCGTCAAGACCAGGCGCCTAGAGATCATCCACGGATTGGGGGCATATGACGCGCCCCGGCTGTCGGACAGGCTTTGAACGCTAGCACCGGCGCAGGGGGGCGTCAAGAAAACGCCAGGCGTGGACGCGGCTCACTGCCTCTGGAAAAATACCGCCTTTGCGCGCACCGGCCGACCCGCCCAGGAGCCTGTTTCATGACCCACAAGACCGGGATCACCCTCTATCACAACCCGCGCTGCAGCAAGTCCCGGCAGACCCTGGAGCTGCTCAAGGAGCGCGGCCTGGAGCCGGAGGTGGTCGAATATCTCAAAACACCGCCGGATGCCGGAACCCTGGAGCGGATCCTGGACCTTCTGGGGATGGAGCCCCGGGACCTGATGCGCCGGCAGGAACCCGAATACCGGGCCCAGGGCCTGGACGACCCCAGCCTGGACCGGGATGCGCTGATCGGCGCCATGGTCCGTCATCCCAAGCTCATCGAGCGCCCCATCGTGCTGGCCAACGGACGCGCCCGGATCGGGCGCCCGCCCGAGAACGTGCTGGAGGTGCTCGAGCAATGAGCGAGGTCCTGGTGCTCTATTACAGCCGTTACGGCGCGGTGGCGGACATGGCCCGGCACGTCGCCCGGGGCGTGGAGGAAGTCGCGGACATGCAGGCCCGCCTGCGCACGGTGCCCCCGGTGTCGACGGTCTGCGAAGCGGTGGCGGATTCCATCCCCTCCGAAGGCGCCCCTTATGCGACGGTCGAGGACCTGCGCGAATGCGCCGCCCTGGCCCTGGGCAGTCCCACCCGCTTCGGGAACATGGCGGCGCCCCTGAAGTACTTCCTGGACAGCACCAGCAACCTGTGGCTGGGCGGGGCCCTGGTGGGCAGGCCCGCCGCCGTGTTCACCTCCACCGCCAGCCTCCACGGCGGGCAGGAAACCACCCTGTTGTCCATGATGCTGCCCCTGCTGCATCACGGGATGATGCTCCTGGGCCTGCCCTACACGGAAGCCGATCTGCTCACCACCGAGACCGGCGGGACCCCCTATGGAGCCAGCCATGTGGCGGGCGCTGACAGCAAGCGGCCTCTCAGCGATGCCGAGCGCCGTCTTTGCCACGCCCTGGGGCGCCGGCTCGGCGAAACCGCCGCCGCCCTGCAGCGGGGACAGACGCCATCGTGAGCGCCCTGGGGCTGGGGCGGGCCCTGACCCTCATCGGTTACCTGGGCACCTTTGCCCTGCTGGTGATCTGGTACGGGTGGCTCTCGCCCCCTTCCCACGTGCCCGTCGAGGTGGCGCTGCTGGTCCTGGGCGTGCCGCTGCTGTTGCCCCTGCGCGGCCTGCTCCACGGCCGCACCTACACCCACCAGTGGAGCCTGTTCCTGTCGCTGATCTATTTCGCCCACGGCGTCAGCGAGGCCTGGACCGTTCCCGCCGACCGGCCCTACGCGGTCACGGAAATCGTGCTGGTGACGCTGTGGTTCACCGGCGCCGTCCTCTACGTACGCCAGCGACGCGACGGACGGTAGCCCGATCAACCGCGCCGGGCCAGCACTTCCCGGACGAAGGGAATGGTCAGGCGGCGCTGGGCCGCCAGCGATGCCGCATCGAGCCGGTCCAGCAGGGCGCACAGGGCCGGCAGGTCCCTGGGATGGCGGCGCAGCAGATACCGACCGGTCTCCGCGGGCAGCTCCAGGCCCCGGCCCCGGGCCCGCAGCTGCAGGGCCTGAAGGCGCTGGGCGTCGTCCAGGGCCTTCAGGGGATACACCGGGCCCCAGCCCAGGCGCGAAGCGAGATCCGCCAGCAGCCCCAGCTCCGCCGGACGCTTGTCGCCGGCGGCCACCAGGGTGCCGCCGCGCGCCTGCAGGCGATTGAACAGGTGAAACAGGCCTTCCTGCCAGTCCGGCAGCCCCGCCACCGAGCCGGCATCGTCCAGGCACACCAGATCCAGCGCATCCAGACCCTCCAGCATGCCCACCGGCCAGTTGCCCGCCTCGCCCAGGGGCAGGTAGGCGGCGCGCCGCCCCCGCCTGTCCGCCTCCCGGCACACGGCCTGCAGCAGGTGGGTCTTGCCCGACCCGCGCCGCCCCCACAGGTAGAGCACCGCCCCGCAGTCGCCGCCCGCGCACTGGCGCAGGGCTTCCACCAGCTCGGCGTTGGGGCCGGCGTGGAAATTGTCGAAGCGGGCGCTGTCATTGAGGGTCAGACCCAGGGGCAGTTGGGGCGAGGCGGCCACGACCACGGCGCTCAGGCGTCGGACTCGTAGAGCCCGCTGTCCAGATACCGCCGGTGGGCGTCGCGCACCAGCACCATGATCACCGAGGCCACCGGCAGGGCCAGCAGCACGCCGAAGAAGCCGAACAGCTGGCCGCCCGCCAGCACGGCGAACATCACCGCCACCGGATGCAGGCCGATCCGGTCCCCCACCAGCCAGGGAGTCAACACCATGCTTTCCAGAACCTGCCCCACGCCGAACACTGCCAGCACGTAGAGCACGGGCACCAGAGCGTGAAACTGGCCATAGGCGGCCACCCCGGCGGTCGCGATGCCGACGATGAAACCCAGGTAGGGAACGAAGCTCACCAGCCCCGCCAGCAGGCCGATCAGCAGGGCCAGATCCAGGCCCACCAGCCACAGGCCCGCGGTGTAGACCGCGCCCAGGGCCAGCATCACCAGCAGCTGTCCCCGCAGGAACGCCCCCAGCACGTCGTCGGACTCCCGGGCGAGGCGCACCACCTCCGGCTCGATGCGCCGGGGCAGCAGGGCCTGCAGGCGGCCCATGAGGTGGTCCCAGTCCCGCAGCAGGTAGAAACCGACCACGGGAATGAGCAGCAGATTCACCAGGGTGGCCAGCAGGGCCGCGCCGGAGCGGGACACCGTCGCCAGCGCTCCGGCCAGCAGCCCGCCGGCCTCCTTCCAGTGGCTGCCCAGAGAAGACTTCAGGGCGCCCACGTCCAGGGCCCCGGTCGGCGGCAGGCCCAGGGCCGCGCTCAGCCGCGGCAGCACGGTCTGCTGCAGCCATGCCAGGTAGGCCGGCAGGCGCTCGATCAGTGCCGCCACCTGGCGCTCCAGCAGGGGCACCAGCACCACCACCAGGGCGGCCAGCAGACCCAGCATCACGACAAACACCGCCACCACCGCCAGCGTACGGGACAACCCGAGCGCCTCCAGCCGGTCCGTGAGGGGGTCACCCACGTACGCCAGCAGGGCTGCCACCAGAAACGGTGTCAGCACCGGCGAGAGCAGATACAGCAGCCAGCCGGCGAAGGCGACGGCCAGCACCAGCCAGGCGCGCGAGCCGCTCACCCCGGGCTCCCCCGCCGCCGGGCGCGGCGGCTCCAGGTCCACACGTAGTCCATGCCGCTCAGCGCCGTGGTGACCAGCACAAGCACCACCAGGGTGTGCACTGCGCCCTGGGGCAGACGGGCCACCCCCTCGCTGAACATGACCGCCACCACCAGGGCAATCTGCCCGGCGGTGTTGAGCTTGCTCAGCAGGCGGGGCTCGGCATTCAGGCGCTCGATGCGCAGGTGGTAGGTGGCGGCCCCCCCCACGATGATCACGTCCCGCGCGATCACCACCGCCACCAGCCAGGCCGGCAGCAGTCCCAGCACCGCCAGGGTCACGAAGCTGGACACCAGCAGAGCCTTGTCGGCCAGGGGGTCGAGCAACCCCCCCAGCCGGGTGCTCCAACCGTAGCGTTTGGCCAGAAACCCGTCCGCCGCATCGGACAGGCCCGCCACGGCGAACACCGCCAGCGCCTCGCCGTAGCGCTCGCGCAGCAGCAGCACCACGACGGGTGGAACGAGGAAGAAACGCAGGACAGTGATCAGATTGGGCAGATCGCGAAGCTTCACGGTCTCAGCCGGTAGACGCGTTGTGGGCTGTCGGGCACTTTGTTCAATACCTCGCCCAGGGCGAGATACTGGTCAAGCGTGCCGGGGTCGCCTTCGAGCTGCAGGCTCAGGCCGAGCCGGCCGCCGTCGAGGCGGGTCACCGCCAGATTCTGCACCGGCGTCAGCGAGCTGAGGTAGTGGGTGACCCGGGAATAATCCTGCAGGCTGTGCACGCCCTCGACCGTCAGCGACACCGCCTGTTCTCCCCCGGCGCCCGGACGCACCGCCAGACGGGAAGCAAGCCGCTCGGCGGCCCCGTTCACCCCGGCGGCTAGCAGCTTGTCCAGGGAGCTGTCGGTGACCTGCCAGTTGTGCTCCTGGTTGTCCAGCTCCATGCTCCAGCGCGCATTCCAGCTCCCGGAGGCGGTATGCTGGAGGCGGCCCACCAGCACGTTGGGCGTGTTGTAGCGCTTGGAGGCGTCCACCACCACGTCAAGGAAGCCTCCCCACACATCGGCGAACTGCACCTTGCGCTGGTCCTCCAGATCCATCAGCGGAAACAGCACGGGTACGCCGCGGCGCCGGGCATCCTGCTCGATCCGGGCGCGCACGTCGTTGTCATCGTCGCTGGAGACCAGGTAGCGCCGGCCATTGTCTTCCACGGCAAGCCAGATCAGCGTGCGGGGTCGCTCGCGCCCCCACAGGGGCAGCCCCGCGCGACGCACGGCCTGCTCCAGCGCCCGGCCGTCAAAGCGCACCCACAGCCACAGGGGCGTGGCATCCCTGGCCGTATCCGCGGGGGCATGACGCCGGTAGCGATATTGCTGCAGAAACCGCCCCGGCTGCTTGAGCAGGTCCTGCGCGGCAGGCAGCTGAGTCACATCGCTCTGGCCGGTCAGACGGACCAGCACTTCCTCGAAGGCGGCGCGGATCCCTCCACTGCGCTGCTCGGCGCTGTGATCGGTGACCGGCACCTGCGCCTGGAACAGATGCCGTACCGGCGCTGCGGCCGCGGCCGCCGCCCAGAGGACCAGAGCCAGCACGCTCCAGCGCGCCGCCCGCGCGCTTCTCGCCGTCGTCGTTCTCATCACTTACCACCTGCTTGGCCAGGGACTTGCCGGACCTGCACCGGAACCGTATGGTGGCGCCTCCTCCGGCCGGGAGCCGATTCGGCGCGCCCCGCGGGTTCTCGGCGCCGGGCTGGCCGGCTACAATCCGACGGAGATCGCGGCACGCGGAGCCCGGCGAGCTGCGCGGCGGCCGGCCCGGACCGGGCGACGGGGGTAAAATAACACAGTTCGCGCCCTGTGCCTGTGGCGCCGCCCAGCCACTGCGGCCCGGTCGACAGCTTCCTTCAACCCAGCAGCAGCGGAGCACCCAGTGACTTCCCAAGACTCCTCCGACCCGTCCGGCGCCGAGGCCGCAGCCACCGAAGACGGCCCCCTCAGCTACCGGGATGCCGGCGTGGATATCGACGCCGGCGAGGCGCTGGTGGAACGGATCAAGCCTCTGGTGGCCCGCACCCAGCGCCCGGAGACTCTGGGCGCGCTGGGCGGTTTCGGCGCCCTGTTCGAGCTGCCCCTGGACCGCTACCGCGCGCCGGTGCTGGTATCGGGCACCGACGGCGTAGGCACCAAGCTGCGCCTGGCCATCGAGCTGGGCAAGCATGACACGGTGGGGATTGATCTGGTGGCCATGTGCGTCAACGACATCCTGGTACAGGGCGCCGAACCCCTGTTCTTCCTGGATTACTACGCCACCGGTCACCTGGATGTGGACGTGGCGGCCGACGTGATCGGGGGTATTGCCCGGGGCTGCGAAGCCGCCGGCTGCGCCCTGGTGGGCGGAGAAACCGCCGAGATGCCCGGCATGTATGGCGGCGATGACTACGACCTGGCCGGTTTCTGTGTGGGCGTGGTGGAGAAGGACCATATCCTGGACGGCACCGCGGTGCGCCCGGGCGACGTGCTGGTGGGGGTGGGTGCCTCGGGCCCCCATTCCAATGGCTACTCCCTGATCCGCAAGGTGCTGGAGCGCTCGGGGACCGAGCTTGCCTGGGAGCTCGATGGACGCCCCCTCGGGGAGCATCTGCTGGCGCCGACCCGTATCTACGTCAAGCCCGTGCTCAGCCTGCTGGCCCTGCTGCCGGTGCATGCCCTGTCCCACATCACCGGCGGCGGACTGCTGGAAAACATACCCCGGGTGCTGCCCGCGGAAACCCGGGCAGTCATCGACGCCGGCGCCTGGCCCCGCCCCGCGGTGTTCGACTGGCTTCAGGAAAAGGGCGAGATCACCGACCAGGAGATGTACCGCACCTTCAACTGCGGCATCGGCATGGTCCTGTGCGTGGCGCCGGAGGATGTGGATGCCGCTCTGGAGCACCTGCAGGCCGAAGGGGAGACGGCGTGGGTCATCGGCGCCATAGAAGCGGGAACGGGCGCCGCCGAGGTCGAGATCCGGGTCTGAACGGAATCGGCGCATCATGACTCCAGCAGGCGGCAAGCTGCCTATCGTCATTCTCATCTCCGGGCGGGGCAGCAACCTTCAGGCAATCATCGACGCGGCCGCAGCCGGCGCCCTGGCGGTGGACATCCGCGCGGTCGTCAGCAACCGGGCCGACGCCGGGGGCCTGGAAAACGCCCGCCGCGCGGGCATTGCCACCCGCACCCTCAGCCATCGGGAATTCGCCGATCGGGAGAGCTTCGACCGGGCCCTCATGACCCTGATCGACGCCTTCGAGCCGGCCCTGGTGGTGCTGGCGGGCTTCATGCGCATCCTCTCGGCCGACTTCGTGAACCACTACCGGGGCCGGCTGATCAACATCCATCCCTCCCTGCTGCCCCGTTTCCGCGGCCTCGATACCCATGAACGGGCCCTGGCGGCCGGGGTGGCCGAGCACGGGGCGAGTGTCCACTTCGTCACCGACGAGCTGGACGGCGGCCCGGTGATCGCCCAGAGTCCGGTGGCGGTGCTGCCCGGCGACGATGCGGACACCCTGGCGCAGCGGGTCCTGGCCCAGGAGCATCGCCTGTATCCCGCGGTCATCGGCTGGTTCGCCGAAGGCCGTCTGGCCCTGCGCGATGGGCGGGCCCATCTGGACGGTGAACCCCTGGAGCGGCCCGTGGGCCTGTCCGGAAACGCCGCCCGGGCCGGGCCGTGAGCAGGAGCGCGCGCCGACTGCGGGCGATGGCGCTGGCACTGGCAATGGCGGCGGCGTCGACGGCGGGCGCCGGTCCCGCGTCGAAGCCGCCCGCCAGGCCCCGGGCCGCCCCGCCCGCCTTCAGCGCCGACTATCAGCTCAGCCGTGACGGACTGCGGGTGGGCACGGCCACCATCAGCCTCGAGTACCCGACACCGGGGCACTACGTATACCGCTCGTTCACCCGCCCCACCCGGCTGACCGCCTGGTTCCGGGACGATCGGCTGCGCGAGCGCAGCGAAGGCACCGTGGATGCCGACGGCCCCCGGCCGGACGACTACCGGTTCGACCACACCGGCAGCGACAGCGAACGCCACGCCCGGCTGCGGTTCGACTGGCAGCGGGACCGGGTTGAAAATTCCGTGGCCGGGCACACCTGGCACATGGACATTCCGCCCGACACGCTGGACAAGCTGGTGGTGCAGCTGGCGGTGATGATGGATCTGGACGACGGGCGGGCACCCCTGCGCTACCCCATCGCCGACGGCGGCAAGCTCAAGGTCTACCGGTTCAAGGTGGTGAATCGGGAGCCGGTCGACACACCGGCAGGCCGGTTTGTGACCGTCAAGGTCCGGCGCCTGCGGGCGGACCGGGACCGGATCACCTATCTGTGGTGCGCTCCCGCCCTGCACTACCTGCCGGTGAAGATAGAGCGCCGGGAGCCCGGCGACGACACCGTCTATCGCAGTGTCCTGGAGTCGGTGAGCGCGGGCCTCAAGCAATAAAGCGCCACGGAAAGCACGCACAAAACGCGCGCGCAACCCGGACCGCAACGTTCGGATCGTAGCGCCAGGTCCGTCATGGCGTGTCGGATCCTGCACTTGCGTGTTTTCCGCGGCGCCGTTGCCCGCCGCCCGGATGAAGCCGCAGGGGAATCTGCAAGACTCTAGGCCCGCGGCAGGGTGACGCCCCGCTGGCCCTGGTACTTGCCGGCACGGTCCTTGTAGGAGGTCTCGCAGGGCTCGTCGGCAGCCAGGAAAAGGACCTGGGCGACACCCTCGTTGGCGTAGATCTTGGCGGGCAGCGGCGTCGTGTTGGAAAACTCCAGGGTCACATGCCCCTCCCACTCGGGCTCCAGGGGCGTGACATTGACAATGATGCCGCAGCGGGCGTAGGTGGACTTGCCCAGGCAGATGGTGAGCACGTCCCGGGGGATGCGCATGTATTCCACGGTGCGGGCCAGGGCGAACGAATTGGGCGGGATGATGCACACGTCGGCCTTCAGATCCACGAAGCTGTTGGCGTCGAAGTTCTTGGGGTCGACGATGGCCGAATTGATGTTGGTGAAGACCTTGAACTCGTCGGAGCAGCGGATATCGTAGCCGTAGCTGGAGGTCCCGTAGCTCACCACCTGACCATTGTCGGTTTCCCGGACCTGGCCGGCCTCGAACGGCTCGATCATGCCGTGCTCACGGGCCATGCGGCGAATCCAGCGGTCGCATTTGATGGACATCAGTGCAGTTCCGTGACCCGCGGCCGGCGCCCGCCGCCGGAGACCGGCGGCGGCGGCAGCGGTCTCTTTATGTATTCTGGATGACGATTTTGGGGAACTTCGCCGCCAGGTTCTTGGCCTGCAGGGCCAACTTGGCGGTTGTGCGCCGGGCGATCTCCCGGTAGATCTGGGAGATCCGGCTGTCGGGATCGGCCACCACCGAGGGCTTGCCGCTGTCGGTCTCTTCCCGGATATGGATGTCCAGCGGCAGGGCGCCCAGGAAATCCACCTCGTTCTGCTCCGCCATGCGGGTGCCACCCCCCTCGCCGAAGATGTGCTCCTCGTGGCCGCAGTTGCTGCAGATGTGGATGCTCATGTTCTCCACGATGCCCAGCACCGGCACCTCCACCTTCTGGAACATCTTCAGACCCTTGCGGGCATCCAGCAGGGCGATGTCCTGGGGCGTGGTGACAATGACCGCGCCGCTGACCGGCACCTGCTGGGCCAGGGTGAGCTGGGTGTCGCCGGTGCCCGGGGGCAGGTCGATCACCAGGTAGTCCAGGTCCTTCCAGTTGGTGTCGTTGAGCAGCTGCTGCAGGGCCTGGGTCACCATGGGACCGCGCCAGACCATCGGCGTCTCCTCGTCGATGAGAAAGCCGATGGACATGGCCTGCACGTGGTAGCTGACCATGGGCTCCAGGGTCTTGCCGTCCTTGGACTCGGGCCGGCCGCTCACGCCCAGCATGCGGGGCTGGCTCGGACCGTAGATGTCCGCATCCAGGATGCCCACGGTGGCGCCTTCCTGGGCCAGGGCCAGGGCCAGGTTCACCGCCGTGGTGGACTTGCCCACGCCGCCCTTGCCGGAGGCCACTGCGATGATGTTCTTGATGCCCTTGATGGGTTCCACGCCCTTCTGCACGGCATGGGCGACCACGTTCGAGGAGACGTTCACCGTGGCGCTGGACACGCCGCTGATGCCCTCGATCTTCTCCCGCAGCTTCGCCGCCAGCTCGTCCGCATAACCCTTGGCGGGGAACCCGAGGACCACGTCCACGACCACCTTGTCCCCGTCGACGTTGATCTTCTTGACGCACTTGGTGGAGACCAGATCCTTTTCCAGATAAGGATCGATGTACTCCTTCAGGGCCGTTTCCACCTGCAACTGGGATACATCTGCCATGATTGTTGTCCTCCGAACGCGCGCACCGACCCGTCCGGCCGCGGGGAACCGAAAAAACTGACGCAGATTGTACACAATTACCGGAAAAGCGTCTCCCGTCGCCCACCTGGGGGATTTGCCCGGCGCCCGCGCCGCCAGTAGCGGTAAGCCGGCAGAATTGTTAACTTATGCCCCCTTTGGTTCGCCGCACCCGGCCCCCGGAAGCACCCCTGTTGCCCATGAACGACGCTCGCCGCAAGCTGCTGGTCACCAGCGCCCTGCCCTACGCCAACGGGCCCATCCACCTGGGCCACCTGGTGGAGTACATCCAGACCGACATCTGGGTGCGCTTCCAGAAGATGCGGGGCCATGACTGTATTTACGTCTGCGCCGACGACGCCCACGGCACCCCCATCATGCTGCGGGCGGAGAAGGAAGGAACCACGCCGGAGGCCCTGATCGAGCGGGTGGGCCGGGAGCACCAGGCCGATTTTGCCGACTTCCTGATCGAGTTCGACAACTACTACACCACCCACTCCCCCGAGAATCGCGAGGCCGCCGGCTTCATCTACACCCGCAACCGGGACGCCGGCCACATCGCCAGCCGCATCATCCGCCAGGCCTACGATCCCGAGCGGGGCATGTTCCTCCCGGATCGGTTCATCCGCGGCGAGTGCCCCCGCTGCGGCGCCCCGGATCAGTACGGTGACTCCTGCGAGGTCTGCGGGGCCACCTACACGCCCACCGAGCTGAAGAATCCGGTCTCGGCCCTCTCCGGGGTCCACCCCGTGGAGCGGGAATCGGAACACTATTTCTTCAAGCTGGCGGACTTCGAGTCCCTGCTGCGCACCTGGATCGAGCACAGCGAGCTGCAGAGCGGCATCGCCAACAAGCTCAATGAGTGGTTCGAGACGGGCCTGCAGGACTGGGACATCTCCCGGGACGCCCCCTACTTCGGCTTCGAGATCCCGGATGCCCCGGGCAAATACTTCTATGTCTGGCTGGATGCCCCCATCGGTTACATCGCCAGCTTCAAGAATCTGGCGGCCGGACGCCCGGAGCTGGACTTCGACGCCTACTGGGGGCCCCACAGCGAAGTGGAGCTCTATCACTTCATCGGCAAGGACATCGCCTATTTCCACACCCTGTTCTGGCCGGCCATGCTGGCGGGCGCGGACCTGCGCACGCCCACCGCCGTGTTCTGCCACGGTTTCCTGACCGTGGACGGCCAGAAGATGTCCAAGTCCCGCGGCACCTTCATCACCGCCCGGACCTATCTCGAGCACCTGAACCCGGAGTACCTGCGCTACTACTTCGCCGCCAAGCTCGGCGACGGCATCGAGGACCTGGATCTGAGCCTGGAGGATTTCCGGCTGCGGGTGAACGCGGACCTGGTGGGCAAGGTGGTCAACATTGCCAGCCGCTGCGCCGGCTTCATCAACAAGCGCTTCGACAACCGGCTGTCGGCCGAGCTCATGGACCCCGCCCTGTTCGCCGAGTTCACCGCGGCCGCCGAGCCGATCGCCGGGCTCTACGAGAGCCGCCAGTTCGGGCGGGCCATGACCGAGATCATGCAGCTCGCCGACCGGGCCAACCAGTTCATCGACACGGCCAAGCCCTGGGTCGCCGTCAAGGAGCCGGGCCGGGAGCCGGAGGTTCAGTCGGTGTGCACCCTGGGGCTGAACCTGTTCCGGGTGCTGATGACCTATCTCAAGCCGGTCCTGCCCCGGGTGGCGGCCCAGGCCGAGGCCTTTCTCAGGGTCGAACCCCTGACCTGGATCAATGTGGACCGTGCCCTGCTGGACCATACTGTCGCCCGGTTCGAGCCCTTGATGACGCGCATCGAGCAGGCCTCCGTCGACGCCGTGCTGGACGCCTCCCGAGAGCAGCTCCAGGAGCAGCCCATGGCACCCGCCGGACCGTTGGCCCGGGACCCCATCGCCGAGCAGATCGAGTACGGGGATTTCGCCAGACTGGACCTGCGGGTGGCCCGCATCGCCCGGGCCGAGCACGTGGAGGGGGCCGACAAGCTGCTGCGCCTGACCCTGGACCTGGGCGGCGAGACCCGGACCGTGTTCGCCGGCATCAAGGCCGCCTACCGGCCCGAGGACCTGGTGGACCGGCTCACCGTCATGGTGGCCAATCTGGCGCCCCGCAAGATGCGTTTCGGGGTCTCCGAGGGTATGGTGCTGGCGGCCGGCCCCGGCGGCCGCGACCTGTGGCTGCTGGCGCCCGACACCGGCGCCCGGCCGGGCATGCGGATCAAATAGACGTCAAACACCTGCCCACCGTGGTGTTGTGGGCGTCCGCCCCGCGCCCTACAGTAGAAGCAGTTATAGAAACGGGTCGCCCCGGGGGACGCATTCAGCGAGCATTGGAGCCATGACGGAATACGCCCTGATCCTGGTCAGCACGGTCCTGGTCAACAACTTTGTCCTGGTGAAGTTCCTGGGGCTGTGCCCGTTCATGGGGGTCTCGCGCAAGCTCGAGACCGCCACCGGCATGGCCCTGGCGACCACCTTCGTGCTCACCCTGTCCTCGGTGTGCAGCTACCTGGCCAACCACTACCTGCTCCAGCCCCTGGGACTCGGCTACCTGCGCACGATCACCTTTATCCTGGTGATCGCGGTGGTGGTTCAGTTCACCGAAATGGTGGTGCACAAGACGAGCCCCCTGCTCTACCAGGTCCTGGGCATCTTCCTGCCGCTCATCACCACCAACTGCGCGGTGCTCGGCGTGGCACTGCTCAACGTCCAGCAGCACTTCGGTTTCCTGGAGTCGGCGGTCTACGGCTTCGGAGCTGCCGTCGGCTTCTCCCTGGTGCTGATCCTGTTCGCCGCGGTGCGCGAGCGGGTGGCGGCCGCCGATGTCCCCGTGCCGTTCCGGGGGTCGGCCATTGCGCTGATTACCGCGGGACTGATGTCCCTGGCCTTCATGGGTTTCTCGGGGCTGGTCAAGGGATGAGGCCGGCGCGAGAGGAGCGTGGATCATGATGACGGCCATACTGGCGCTGGGGATTCTCGCCGGGCTGTTCGGGCTGCTGCTGGGGTATTCGGCCATCCGTTTCCGGGTGGAGGGCGAGCCCATCGTCGAACAGATCAACGCCATCCTTCCCCAGACCCAATGCGGGCAGTGCGGCTATGCCGGCTGCCGACCCTACGCCGAAGCCATCGCCGCCGGGGAGGCGGAGATCAACCAGTGCCCGCCCGGGGGCGAGGCCAACATCCAGGCCCTGGCCGATCTGCTGGGGCGCGACCCGCTGCCTCTGAACGAAGAGCACGGCGAACACAAGGGCAAGCAGGTGGCGGTGATCGACGAGAGCACCTGCATCGGCTGCACCCTGTGTCTGCAGGCCTGCCCGGTGGACGCCATCCTGGGAGCGGCCAAGCAGATGCACACGGTCATCGCCGTCGAGTGCACGGGCTGCGAGCTGTGCATCGAGCCCTGCCCGGTGGACTGCATCGACATGGTCCCGGTCAGGGAAACCATCGGCACCTGGAAATGGCCTTTCCCGGAAGACCGGCGCGAGGACATCGCGCAGCTGCCCACGCTGCGCCGGGCCGTCGGCTAGCCCGGGTGTTGCGGACGGGCGGCCGGTAGCATCCGACATGGCGACGAGGGGGCGTTTGCGCAAACTGCATCAGTTCCACGGCGGCCTGCGCCTGGCGGAGCACAAGGCCGAGTCCACGGCTGCCCCCCTGCTGCCCGCCCGGGTGCCGTCCCATCTGATCCTGCCGGTGCAGCAGCACATCGGCCAGCCCGCCGAGGTGCTGGTCAGGCCCGGCGACCGGGTCCTCAAGGGCCAGCCCATCGCCCGGCCCCAGGGCTACGTCAGCGCCCCCGTTCACGCCTCGAGTTCCGGCACGGTGGTGGAGGTGGGGCGGCGCCCGGTGCCCCATCCTTCCGGGCTGAACGACCTGTGCGTGGTCATCGAAACCGACGGGCGCGAGCAGTGGCGGTGGCGCGAGCCACCGACTGAGGACTACACGGATCTGGACCCCGCGCAGCTGCGCGAGCGCATCCGCGAGGCGGGCATCGTCGGGCTGGGGGGCGCGGGGTTTCCCAGCTTCATCAAGATGAACCCCGGTCCCCGCCACCGTATCGATCTGCTGGTGCTCAACGGCGCCGAGTGCGAGCCCTACATCAGCTGCGACGACATGCTCATGCGCGATCGGCCGGGAGAAATCGTCGCCGGCCTGCAGATCCTGCGCCATGCGGTACAGGCGCGCGAGTGCGTGATCGCCGTGGAGGACAACAAGCCCGAAGCCCTGGCGGCCCTGGAGGCGGCGGTCCGGGAGATGAACGATCCGGCCGTGCAGGTGGTGGCGGTGCCCACCCGCTATCCCACCGGTGGAGAGAAACAGCTCATCAAGGTGCTCACCGGCCGGGAGGTCCCCAGCCAGGGGCTGCCCAGCGACATCGGCGTGCTGTGCCACAACGTGGGCACGGCGGCAGCCGTGCAGCGGGCGGTCACCGACAGCGAGCCCCTGGTCTCCCGGGTGGTCACGGTGACCGGGGCCGGCGTGGCCGAGCCCCGCAACCTGGAAGTGCTGCTTGGCACCCCCATCGCCGACCTGGTGGAGCAGTGCGGCGGCTACACGCCGGCGGCCCACCGGCTCCTCATGGGCGGGCCCATGATGGGGTTCGCCCTGCCCAGCGACGAGCTGCCGGTCGTCAAGACAAGCAACTGCATCCTGGTGGCCAGCCGCGAGGAGATGCCGCCCCCCGAGCCGCCCATGGCCTGCATCCGCTGCAGCGAGTGCGTACAGGTGTGTCCTGCCAACCTGCTGCCCCAGCAGCTCTACTGGTACGCCCACGCCAAGGACTTCGACAAGATCCAGGACTATCACCTGTTCGACTGCATCGAATGCGGCTGCTGCGCCTTTGTATGTCCCAGCCACATCCCCCTGGTACAGTACTACCGCTTCGCCAAGACCGAGATCTGGACCCAGGAGCGCGAGCGGCGTCACGCGGACCTGGCCCGCCAGCGTCACGAGTTCCGCCTCGAGCGCCTTGAGCGGGAAAAGCGCGAACGGGAGGCGCGCCTGCGGGAGAAGCGCAAGGCGGTGAAGGAAACCGCCCGGGACCAGGGAGCCAAGAAGGCCGCGGTGGAAGCGGCCCTGGAGCGGGCCAAAGCAAAGAAGGCCGCCCGCAGCGGGGAGGCCCGGGAGCCCGCCGCCGCGGAGCCCGGCGACGCGGCCCGCACCGACCACGACGACTGAATGGAATTCCACACCTACAGCTCGCCCCATCTGCCGGTGCCGGGCCGCGTGTCCCTGGTGATGCGCCGGGTGCTCTATGCCCTGGTTCCCGGAGCGCTGGCCTATGTGGGCTTCTTCGGCTGGGGCGTGGTCTTCAATCTGCTGCTGTGCGTAGGGGTGGGTCTGGCCGCCGAGGCGGCCATGGTGTCTGTGCGCGGCCGCCCGGTGGCGCCGGCCCTGGCCGACGGCAGCGCCCTGGTGACGGCCGCCCTGCTGGGACTGGCGCTGCCGCCCCTGGCGCCCTGGTACATCCCGGTGGTGGCGATACTGTTCGCCATCGTGATCGCCAAGCAGCTCTATGGCGGGCTGGGCAACAACCCCTTCAACCCGGCCATGGTCGGCTACGTGGTGGTGCTGATCTCCTTTCCCCAGCCCCTGTCCCTCTGGGTCGCCCCCCTGGGGGCCGGCGGCCACCACCTGTCCCTGGCCCAGACCGCCCAGGTGGTGCTGGGCGGCCATTTCCCCCAGGGAATGAGCTGGGACGCCCTGAGCGCCGCCACCCCCCTGGACGCGGTGAAGATCGGACGGGGGCTGAACAAGACGATGGAGGAGATCCGGCGCAGCCCGGTATTCGGCGACTATGGGGGCATCGGCTGGGAATGGGTCAACCTGGGCTACCTGATCGGCGGGCTGTGGCTGCTGCGCCTGCGGGTGATCCGCTGGCAGATCCCCGCCGGGCTGCTGGGCAGCCTTTTCGCCATCGCCCTGGTCTTCTTCCTGTTCGACCCCGACAGCTTCCCGTCCCCCGTCTTCCACCTGTTCAGCGGCGCCACCATGCTGGGGGCGTTCTTCATCGCCACCGACCCGGTGTCCGCCAGCACCACCAACCGTGGCCGCCTGATCTACGGGGCGGGCATCGGGCTGCTGGTCTACGTCATCCGCACCTGGGGCGGCTACCCCGAAGGCATGGCCTTCGCGGTGCTGCTGATGAACATGGCCGCCCCCACCATTGACTACTACACCCGCCCGCCGGTGTTCGGCGAGAGCGGGGACTAGCCATGTCCTACCGTCAGGTTCTGGTGACCGGCCTGCTCCTGCTGCTGTTCGCGGTGGCCGGCACCGCCATGGTGGCCTTCACCTACCAGCACACCCACGGGCGCATCGTGGACAACGAGCGCGCCGCCCTGCTGCACAACCTCCACCTGCTGGTGCCCCCCGCGCGCTACGACAACAACCTGTTCAAGGACACCATCGAAGTGCGCGACCCCCGGATGCTGGGCACCGACGACCCGGTCACCGTCTACCGGGCCCGCAAGGACGGCAAGCCCGTGGCCGCCGTACTCACCCCGGTGGCACCCGACGGCTACGGCGGCGCCATCAGGCTGCTGGTGGGCATCGACTACGACGGCACCATCGCCGGCGTCCGGGTGCTCTCGGAGCATGAAACCCCCGGGCTGGGGGACAAGATCGAGGCCGACCGCTCGGACTGGATTTTCGGCTTTGCGGGCAAATCCATCGGAAATCCCCCACTCGACAAGTGGAAGGTCAAGAAGGACGGGGGCGCCTTCGATCAGTTCACCGGGGCCACCATCACGCCGCGGGCGGTGGTTAAGGCGATCCGCAAATCTCTGATATACTTCTCGCGCCATCGTGAGGCGTTGTTCGCGAAAGCCGGCAGCGCCGGCGGCGAAAAGGGCGCCGGGGACACCGGGCACGACAACGGACCCGCCGCCGCGAAAGCCGGCAAGCGTTGATTTTCGTCAAGGCGCCGTACGGGGCGCCGCCATATCGTTGTCCGCCATGAACGAGCCCAGCTACCGATCCATCGCCGCCAACGGCCTGTGGAACAACAACACCGGGCTGGTGCAGCTGCTCGGGCTGTGCCCGCTGCTGGCGGTCACCTCCACCGTGATCAACGGCCTGGGCCTGGGCCTGGCCACCACGGCCACCCTGGTGGCCTCCAACACCACAGTGTCCCTGATCCGCCGGGTGGTGCGCCCGGAAGTGCGCATTCCGGTGTTCGTGCTGGTGATCGCCTCCATCGTCACGGTGATCGAGCTGTCCATGAACGCTTACTTCCATCAGCTCTACAAGATCCTGGGCATCTTCATCCCCCTGATCGTCACCAACTGCTCCATCATCGGTCGCGCGGAGGCCTTCGCCTCCAAGCACACTCCGGACCGGGCGTTCCTGGACGGGTTGATGATGGGCCTGGGCTTCACGCTGGTGCTGGTGACCCTGGGGGGCATGCGCGAGCTGGTGGGGCACGGCACCCTGCTGTCCCACGCCCAGCTCATGTTCGGGCCGGGCGCCAAGGCACTCACCGTCACGGTGATCCACAACTACGGCGGATTCCTGCTGGCCATTCTGCCCCCCGGCGCCTTCCTTGGGCTGGGACTACTGATCGCCTTGAAGAACGTCATCGACGCCCGCCGGGAACGCCGCGCCGCGCGCGCCGCGGCGCCGGCGGCACAGCCGGCGGGCACACCGGCATGAAGGGGAGCCGGCCGATGACTCGACAACGATCCCGACAAAGAGGAGAGTAAAACCATGTCCGGACATTTTCCCTTCCAGGGGAAAGGTGTGCGCTATGGGGGCGCCCGTCTGACCATCAGTGCCTTTTTCGAGCACCACGGCTTCGGCCTGCCGCTGCAGGAGAAGTACTACAAGTGGTGGTACGACTGGGCGAAGAATTTCGTGCAGAACGATCCCGACCTGAGCTACACCAAGGCGGTGGCGTTCAACCACTACCCCTACGGGCAGCATGCCATGCACAGCTTCCATCTGAACAAGAAGCTGTGGGCCATGGCCCTGGCGGATCTGGGGGACCTGATCCGGGACAACATCCTGCCCAAGCTGAGCGAGGAGGAGCTGCACCAGCTGGAGAAGGACCATGAGGAGGCGGTCCACGCCCTGGAGAAGGAAGCCGGGACCGGCGACCGGGAAGAAATTCCCGAGGTGGGCTATTTCCGCCACACCTGAACAGCGCCGGGCCGCCACAGGGCCCCGCCCCGGACCACCGGGACGGGGCCTTTTTCATGGCCGGGGCCGCCCCGCGGGAGTGCGGCGCCCGTGAACCGGGAAAAGCGCGCGGCCATCTTCCGGCGGCTGAGGGACGCCAATCCGGCGCCCACCACGGAGCTCAACTACGGCAATGCCTTCCAACTGCTGGTGGCGGTGGTCCTCTCGGCCCAGGCCACGGACAAGGGCGTCAACAAGGCCACCGAAGGGCTGTTCAAGGTGGTGCGCACGCCCCGGGACATCCTGAAACTGGGGGAGCAGGGGCTGAAGGACCATATCCGCACCATCGGCCTGTTCAACAGCAAGGCCCGCAACATTCTCAAGGCCAGCGCCATGCTGGTGGAGGCGCATGGCGGCCGGGTGCCCCGGGACCGGCAGGCCCTGGAAGCCCTGCCCGGGGTGGGCCGCAAGACCGCCAACGTCATCCTCAACACCGCCTTCGGTGAACCCACCATCGCCGTGGATACCCATATCTTCCGGGTGGCAAACCGCACCGGCATCGCGCCGGGCAGGAACGTGCGGGAAGTGGAGCGCCGGCTGGAGCGGCTGGTCCCGGACGAATTCAAGAAGGACGCCCACCACTGGCTCATCCTGTTGGGGCGTTATACCTGCGTGGCCCGCAAGCCCAAGTGCCCGGACTGCCCGATCCGGGACCTGTGCGAGTACCGCACCAAGACACCGGCGCAGACGCCGGCGGCGCGGACGCGGACCGCCGCCCGATGAGCGCGCCGCCCTCCCAACGCTGCCGGCCCGGCAGTAACATGGCCTGAAACGCAGGCCGGGACGGAGGTCCCACCATGTTGTTTGGACAGGACAGAGACCAGCTTCGGCGCTTCTACTGCGAGGTGTGGCGCAAGCACCAGACCGACGAGGCCCTGGAACCCCTGGAGATCATGGTGCGGGACGTCATCGCCGATCATCCGGAATACCATCGGGTCATCACCGATTCGGAGCGCGCCCTGGGGCGCGAATACCTGCCCGAGACGGGGGAGACCAATCCGTTCCTGCACATGGGGATGCACATCGCCATCCAGGAGCAGCTGGGGGCGGACCGCCCGGCCGGCATCCGGGCGCTGTACCAGCGCCTGCTCGCCCGGACGGGCGATGCCCATGCCACCGAGCACCGGATCATGGACTGTCTGGGGGAAATGATCTGGCAGGCTCAGCGGGCAGGCACCCCCCCCGACGAAGCCGCTTACCTGGGCTGCCTGCGCCGGCTGGCCGACGGAGCCTGACCGGGCCGCAGGCCACTGTCATATCGGGCCGGCCGGAGCGACTCATGCAGTAACGGCGGGCGGCGCGGTTCAAGGGTGAGGACACCGGCGCCGCTAATCGGGCAAAGAACGGTTCACAGGCGGGAGGGATATCTGCAGTGCTGGGGTCGGTCCACATCAACAGCTTTCTGCTCGCCGCCCTGGAGGTGTCGGCCGCGGCCTTCGTGGTGCTGGCCGGGCTGCTGACGCTCGCCGTCATGGTGATGTACGTGGTGGATGCCACCCAGACCCGCCAGGCCGTGCGCCACAACTACCCCGTCATCGGCCGTTTCCGGTATCTGTTCGAGCACCTGGGCGCGTTCTTCCGCCAGTACTTCTTCGCCATGGACCGTGAGGAGCTGCCCTTCAACCGGGCCGAGCGCTCCTGGGTCTACCGGGCCGCCAAGAACGTGGACAGCACCGTCCCCTTCGGCTCGACCCGGGACCTGCGCCCCCTGGGCACGGTGTACTTCGTCAACTGCCCTTTCCCCTCCCTGGACACGGGCATCATCACGCCCCGGGAGATGACCATCGGGCCCTACTGCCCTCATCCCTATCACACCGAGTCCCTGTTCAACATCTCGGCCATGAGCTACGGGGCCATCTCCCATCCGGCAGTGCTGGCCCTGTCCGGGGGCGCCCGGCTGGCCGGCTGCTGGCTCAACACCGGCGAGGGCGGCCTCTCCCCCTATCACCTGGAAGGGGGCGGCGACCTGGTGTTCCAGGTCGGCACCGCCAAGTACGGCGTGCGCGATGCCGAAGGTCACCTGGATGATCAACGCCTGCGGGCTGTGGCGGCCCACGAAACGGTGCGCATGATCGAAATCAAGCTCAGCCAGGGGGCCAAGCCCGGCAAAGGCGGCATCCTGCCCGGCGTCAAGGTCACCCCCGAGATCGCCGCCATCCGGGGAATCCCCGTGCACGAGGATTCCATCAGCCCCAACCGGCATCCGGAGGTGGACGGCATTCCCGACCTGCTGGAGCTGATCGCCCATGTGCGGGCGGTGACCGGCAAGCCGGTGGGGTTCAAGGCGGTGATCGGCGCCTACGGCTGGCTGGACGAGCTGTGCAGGGAAATCCTGAGCCGGGGCGCGGAGGCGGCCCCGGATTTCATCACCGTCGACGGCGCCGAGGGCGGATCCGGCGCGGCGCCCATGAGCCTGATGGACAACATGGGCCTGCCCCTGCGGGAAAGCCTGCCCCGGGTGGTGGACAAGCTCACCGAGTACGGTCTGCGCGAACGGGTGAAAGTCATCGCCTCCGGCAAGCTGGTGACCCCGGTGGACGTGGCGTGGGCCCTGTGCATGGGGGCGGACTTCGTCAACTCCGCCCGCGGCTTCATGTTCGCCCTGGGCTGCATCCAGGCCCTGCAGTGCAACAAGGACACGTGCCCCACGGGCATCACCACCCACAATCCCCGGCTGCAGAAGGGACTGGACCCCCGGCTCAAGGCGGTCCGGGTGGCCAACTACGCCGGCAACATCATGCGGGAGGTGGGCATCATCGCCCACGCCTGCGGCGCGGAGACCCCGCGGGACCTGCGCCGATTCCACGCCCGCATCGTGACCGAGCACGGCACGTCGGTGCCCCTCAACGAACTCTACCCCGAGCCCCGGCCAGCCAGCACCCGCCCGGCCCTGGATTCACGAACCGGTTGAACAAACGTCCTGGGCCGGCCCCCCGGGAACATGGCCGCGCACCTTCGGTCGAGAAGCGTGACCGCGGTCCGAACCCGGAGCGGCTGGTGTCCGCCGCCCGTGCATCACCCGTCGAGCCCTGTGCTCACCCGCCGACACGGCCGTGGCCGACCCCTGCGCCGGTG
>DATFLG010000141.1:0-4086 GCA_035267985.1 Gammaproteobacteria bacterium
CCGGCCGGATCCATGTAACCGAAGACCGAGTCGCTGACGCTGTTGACGTCGAACGCTCCCGTGCTGCCGGTGTAAGCGAGGGACACCCCGCTGGCATTCACGTCCGGGTTCCGGGATGTCAGGTTCAGCGCTGCGGCCTGACCCCCGGAGGCCCCCAGCAGGGCCGCGGCGGCCACAAGAGGAATGAGGTGGTGTATGAGGACGCTACGCTTGTTGTTATTGGTCACGTCGAGCTCCGCGTCAGAGTTTCAGGGGGCGGGAACGGTGCCGCCACGCATCTACAAGTACCCATCATTCAAGCAAGATTCCTGCCATCATAGATAATTCCGCTAAAACAGTAGAATAGAGCTCTCCGGTCGCGTGGCGGCCCGGAATGTGTAAAATCACCCGACTGCGATGATCCCAGGCCCGAGGGCCGGCGACGGGTGAGTCTTGGGGAGTACACTACTCAAGCAACTGATCGAAAAGAGAATTGATAGATTTCCTGCAGGCAGGGGGCAGTGTCGCGGTCCACGGCGGATATGTAAAGTGCCTCGACGGCGCCCCTCGGTGGCGAAAAAAACCTTAGGAATGCTTAAGGCTTAACGATTCCAAGCCCGTTATTGTCGAACTTTGAGGCGTCGAATTCGTTAACAAACACATCGGAACCTGGCGCGGAACCCGGGGCGGGGAAGGCGATCCCAGAACCTGTATGCCCGTTGCCTATTGGGAGACCAGACAGCCATGAGCTCGAATTCGTCCGGCCTGCGCGAGCAGGTCATGAGCCGGGTGCAGGGCGCCCTGTACCTCAGCACCGCCTATGCGGGCATCGTGAACGGCCTGTTCGAGGCCCTGGCGGACCGCGGGCCGGCGACACCCCGGGAGCTGGCCCTGGCAGCGGAGGTGGATACCGCCTATGTGGTGCGCTGGTGCGACAGCGCCTATGCCTTCGAGCTCATCGACGAGACGGCGGACGGGGTATTCAGCCTGACCGACCAGGGGACCGCCTTCCGCGCGGACGGACCCGACAGCCTCATGCCCCTGGCGGTTCAGGCGTTCCTTGCGGCCCATATGGGCGAGCGGGCCGCCGAGCTGATGCGGACCGGCGAGCGCCCCGGGGAGCAGGCCCTGGCGGAGCGGTCCACCCTGCTGCCTCTGTTCGGCCCCATGCTGGAAGGGCAGTTCGCGCCGCTGCTGGAACGAGAAGTGCTCGAGCGGGTGCCGGCGTTCCGGGAAGTGGACGCCCGCGGCGGACTCGCGGTGGACCTGGGGTGCGGCAATGGCTGGTATCTGCGCCGGCTGGCCGGGCGTTACCCCGGGCTGCGGGGGATCGGCCTGGACGGCTTTGAGGAAAACATCCGCCAGGCCCGGGAGCTGGCCGACGGGGAAGGCCTCTCCGAGCGCCTGGATTTCCGCGCCGGCGACCTCCATGCCTTCGCGGTGGACGAGCCGGTGGATCTGATCGCCATGAACCGGGCGCTGCACCATGTGTGGGACCAGAAGGAAAACGTGTTCCGGATTCTGCGCGCCCACCTCAAGCCGGGCGGATTCGCGGTGATCTGGGAGCCCCACTGGCCGCTGGATCGCAGCCGCCTGCGCGAGCCTGCCATGCGGGCGATGGCCTTCCAGAATCTGGTGGAGCACGTGCAGGGCAACCACTTTCTCATGCCCCGGGAAATCGTCGAGCAGTTCCAGACCGTGGGCATGAGCGCGGAAGTCTATGACGTGGCCGACGGGCGGGACGCCATTGTGGTGGGACGGCTGCCCTTGTGACGTCCCGCCCCTGCCGCGTCAGGGACGCAGATACTCCCAGCCCTGTTGCTGGCGTTTGAGAACCGCCACCGCGCCGGAGGGGACCGGATGGGCATCCGCGTTGAGCTCGGAGCGGGTGATGTGCAGCGCGTGCATGGTGTTCTCACAGGCGGCGAACATGACGCCTTTGTCGGTGAGCCGCTTGATCTCCGCGGCGTTGGCGTTGTTCTTCATCAGCAGATCGATGCCCGGCCCATAGGCCACGACCTCAGCCTGGATCCGCTTGTCGCCGTAGTATTTGAGCAGGTTGGCGGTGTTGTGCAGGACGAGCTTTTCCGTCAGCGGGTCCTTGCGGTCGATCTGGATGACCGTATGGATGACCGCGTCGGGATGAGGGTAGGGGTCGGCGAACGCCTTGGCGTTCGCGGCGCTTGCCGCATGGCCTGCGCCCATGGCCAGCAGCAGTGCGGCACACAGAGCGCCCGTCAACGGGGTTCGTGCATCCATTGTTGATTCTCCTTCTGGCTGTGATGGTCGGGCCCTGGGCCCGGGATCGTGTCGAGCCGGAAATGTTCCCTGGTTACCAGGGGTATTCCCGGCCGTCGTAGTTGATAAACCGTCCCGTTCGGCTCAGGTCGAACTCGTCGATGCGCTGGCGCAGGGCGCGGATGCTTTCCTCGGGGGTGATGAGCGCGCTGCTTCCGCCCATATCCGTCTTCACCCAGCCCGGGTGCAGCAGCAGAATGCCGATGCCCCGTGCCTCGAGATCCACCGCTGCGCTCTTCATGGCCGCGTTGAGGGCCGCCTTGCTGGTGCGGTAGATGTAGGAGCCCCCGCTGGTGTTGTCGGCGATGGATCCCATGAGGCTGGTCAGGGTGGCGGCGACCCGGCGTTCGCCACGCTCCAGATGGGGGAGGAACGCTTCCAGCATGCGTACCGGCCCCAGGGTGTTGACCCGCAGGGTACGGGACCAGTCCTCGTAGTCGATGTTCCCGAGCTGCTGGGCCGAGCGGTTCCCGTAGGTGCCTGCATTGTTGACCAGCACATCCACCGCCTGATCCTGGAGCTCGCCGGCGAGCGCGTCGATATCTTCATGGTCCGCCACATCCAGCCGGTGCACCGACAGATTGTGGTGGCGTCCCGCCAGCACCGCCAGTTCCTGCGCCGACTCCGGATTGCGGCAGCAGGCGAATACCCGCCAGCCGTCGGCTGCGTACTGGCGGGCGAACTCCAGCCCCAGTCCCCGATTGGCGCCGGTTACAAGCACATTGGACATGATGGGCAATCCTCCGGTCTGAGCCTGCCGCGTATCAACGGGATGCTCATCGGCCCAGCAACGCCCGGGCCTGGTCGACGACATGATCCTCCGTGAAGCCGTAATGGGCGAAGTTCTCCGGGCCGGGCGCGCTGGCGCCGAATCGGGTGATGCCGATGACGCGGCCGGCGTCACCCACCCATTCGCACCATCCCTGGGGCGAGCCCGCCTCCACCGCCAGACGCGCCCGCACCTCGGGGGGCAGGACCTGGTGGCGATAGGATTCGGCCTGGGCCCGGAACAGCTCCCAGCTGGGCATGCTGACCACCCGGGCGTCGATGCCGTGTCTGTCCGCCAGGCGCTGGCGGGCCCCGGCGGCCAGGTGCACTTCCGAGCCGCTCGCGATGAGAATCAGGTCGGGGCGCTCCCCCTGCTCCGGAGCCAGCACGTAGGCACCCCTGAGGACACCCTCGGGATCCCCCAGGCCGGTGCGGTCCAGCACCGGCAGCTTCTGTCGGCTCAGAACCAGCATGGTGGGCCCCTCCGTGCGCAGCAGGGCGGCCCGCCAGGCGTGAACCGTTTCATTGGCGTCGGCGGGGCGGATCACGCACATGTTCGGCATGGCCCGCAGAGAGGCCAGGTGCTCCACGGGCTGGTGGGTGGGGCCGTCCTCGCCCAGGCCGATGGAATCGTGGCTCATGAGATAGATCACCGGCAGTTCCATGAGGGCCGCCAGACGAATGGCCGGCCGGGCGTAGTCGGTGAAGATGAAGAAGCTGGATGCGAACGGCCGTATCCCGCCGTGCAGGGCCATTCCCGAAGAGGCCGCGCACATCACATGTTCGCGAATGCCCCAGTGCACGTTGCGTCCGCCCGCCTGATCGCGCTCGAAGTCTCCGCCGTCATCCACCAGCGCCTTGGTGGAGGAGGCTAGGTCGGCGGCGCCCCCCGTCAGCCAGGGAATACGGGTGGCGAGCTGGTTGAGCACCTTGTGACCGGCTGCCCGGGTGGCCAGCGGTCCGTCCTGGGCTGTGAAGGCCTTGAGATCGTCCCAGCCCTCGGGTAGTGCCCCCCGCTGAGCGGCTTCCAGTTCCGCCGCC
>DATFLG010000142.1:0-2971 GCA_035267985.1 Gammaproteobacteria bacterium
GCCCAGCAGCGCGCCGCCGAGGAGATGGCCCAGCTGGAGCAGAACCTGGAGCGCAAGAAGGAGGAGCTGCGCGAGTCCGTGCGCCTGGCCGAGACCGACAGTCTCACCGGACTGCTCAACCGCGGAGCCTACGACGAGCGCCTGCGCGACGCACTGCTGCGCTGCACTCGCCAGCACGAGTCCCTGAGCCTGATTCTGCTGGACCTGGATCAGTTCAAGGCGGTCAACGACACCCATGGGCATCAGTACGGCGACGCCTATCTGCAGCGCATGGCCGAGGCCATGCGCGGGGCCATCCGCCAGCATGTGGATCTGGCCTGCCGCACCGGCGGCGACGAGTTCGCCATCATCGCTTTTTGTCCGGTTTCCACCGCGCAGGACATTGGTCAACGGGTGCTGGCGGCCATGGAAGGGCGGGTGAGCATCGGCGTGGCCGCCCTGCACCCCGAGGACACGGTGGACACGCTGGTGGGCCGCGCCGACGCCGCCCTGTATGAAGCCAAACGCGCGGGCCGCGGCCGTCTGGTGCATGCGACGGGGCCGGCATTGGAACCGTCGCGGGCGGGTACCCCGTGACACGGACCAGGGAGGGAGATATGCAGCCGATCAAGCTGCTGATCCAGCAGATGGTGAACGGGGAAAGCGGCCAGGTGCTGCTGCGCTCCAAGCTGCGGGCGGTATCACGGCGCATGGGATTCACGGACGTCGCCCGCGAACGCCTGGAGCTGGTGTGCAACGAAATGGTCACCAATCAGGTCAAGTTCGCCGGCGGCAGCGGCCTGGTGCAGATCTGGGAAGTGGGGTTCCCGGCTCCTGCCATCGACCTGTTCGCCATCGATTTCGGCGCCGGGATCGCCAACCTGCCGGCGGCCCTGGAGGACGGCTATACCACCGCCGGCACCATGGGCAAGGGACTGGGTGCGATACGCCGCCTGGCCCACGAGACCGAGTTCTACACCGTGCCCGCCGGGGTCGCCCGCAGTGCCCCCTGGCACGGGATGGCGGTGTGGGCGCGCTTCTATGCCAAGGAGCCGCCCACGCGGCCCGGCTTCGACATCGGGGTTTATCTGCGGGCCTATCAGGACGACGTCCACAACGGTGACTGCATCTGTGTGGACGCGGACCGGCAACGGCTGCGCTGGCTGCACATGGACGGTCTGGGCCACGGGGCGGCGGCCGAGGAGGTGGTCAGCGGCCGGGACGACATGCTGGGTATGGAGGGCCCCACCGGGGAGGTGATGGAGGCGCTCAGCCGGCGCCTGTCGGGCTCCCGGGGCGCGGTGGCCGTGCTGGGGGAGGTGGACGCCGGAGCACAGAACGGAAAGATCTGCGGGGTGGGTGACATGAACGCCTACCTGGTGCTCAACGGCGAGCGCAAGAACATCAGTTTCTCGCCGGGCGTGCTGGGCCACGCCCATCGCACTTTCGAGACCTTCGATCTGAATTTCCCGCCCCAGGCGATGCTGCTGAGCGCTTCGGACGGCATGCGCCGGAACTGGACGCTGGGCAGCTTCCCGGGGCTGTGGCGCCTGCATCCGCAGCTGGTGGCGTGCCTGCTGGGGCAGGTCATGGGGCGCAACAACGACGACAAATCGATTCTGGTACTGCGGACCGCATCGGAAAACAGGGGGCACCATGAGTAAACGACGCGCAGTCACCGACAAGACCATCAACGACATCCTGATCGAGCAGTTGATGGTCAACGTGGGCAAGATTTCGCAGGTGATCGAGCAGCAGGGTCACAGCATCTTCGGGCAGGCCAATATCCTGTCCAATGACGAGATCAACGACTACAGCATCGAGTTCATGGAGCTGTTCGTGATGCTGCTGCAGGCGGGTGACAAGCTCAACCGGCGGGGGGCCGAGTACAAGGCCCTGCGCCAGTTCTTCAGCACCTTCTCCCAGCAGATCCAGGTGCGCGGCGGGAGTATCGAGGAATTCGTCCGCTACATCCAGTTCATGCAGCGGGTGATGATCGAGGACCTGGAGACCGACACGGCGCTCGACGCCGAAAAGGTGCGCGCCCTGCTGTTGCTCCTGGCGTCGGTGTTCAACGACATCATCCTGGACGTGTTTCACGTCTACCTGGAGGAGAAGGAGCGCACCATCCAGGCTCAGCAGGAGGAGCTGCGGGAGATCTCCACGCCCATCACGGAAATCTGGGACGGCGTGCTGACCCTGCCCATCATCGGCACCCTGGATTCCTCTCGCACCATGATGGTCATGGAGCGCCTGCTGGCCCGCATCGAATCCGACCGCGCCAAGGTGGTGGTCATGGATGTCACCGGGGTGCTGGCCATCGATTCCCAGGTGTCCCACCATCTGATCCAGATGATACGGGCGGTGAGCCTGATGGGCGCCGACGCAGTGCTCACCGGCATACGGCCCGAGATCGCCCGGGCCCTGACCAGCCTGAACATCGATCTCGGTGGCGTCACCACCCGCTCGACCCTCTCCGAAGGCCTCAAGGAAGCCTTCCGGCGGCTGGCCATTCACGTGAGCGCGGCCGAGGCGTGACGGGCGGGGCGCTCACCATGGGATTCCCCGGGCTCGCCGTGAGGAACGGCCCCAGAGCCTCGGGCGGCGAACCACGCGCTGCCGGGGTCCGCCTCCCGGTGCGGGTCCGCCGACAGCCGGGGCCCTGAAGGGCGCCGCGGCCCGCCGCCATGATCGAAGGAATGCATCTGACGCCGATCGGCTCCGGCATCGTGCTGCTCGAGCCCACCGACGGCCTGGATCCCACCGACTCTGAGGCCTACCTGCAGCCCCTGGTGGGCTTTCTGCAGCGCCGGCGCACGTCCCGTCTGATCTATGACCTGAAGAACGTCCCCCTGGTGGACAATGTCTACTACCAGTGGCTCCATGCGCTGCACCGCATGTGCCGGATCACCGGCATCGAGCTGGTGGTGGCCAATATGGCGCCGGCTGCCGCCTATGCCCTGGCCCAGCTCCTGGACGGCCCGCCCCCGTT
>DATFLG010000143.1:0-17406 GCA_035267985.1 Gammaproteobacteria bacterium
GTGGTCCACAACCTGTCCCTGCCGGCCCCCCGGGCGACGCCCGGGGATAGGGCCCACACCGCACGGGCGCCAGAGGCGGCCGGCGAATGGCACCGGATCACCATCCGCTCCGGCGACAGTCTGGCCGCGATCTTCAAGCGCCAGGGGCTGAGCGCCGGCGAGCTGCACCAGATCATCGCCCTGGGCGGCGTCACCCGGAAGCTCACCCGCATCCATCCCGGAGAAACCCTGCGTCTGCACATCGGCCCCCGGGGCCGGCTCCAGGCCCTCGTCCACGAGATCGACCGCACCCATGCCATCCAGGTGAAGCGTACCGACGAGGGGTTCGAGGCCAGCAGTGTTCACCGGGCGCCGGAGCACCGGGTGGCCTACGCCTCGGGGGTCATTCGCAGCTCCCTGTTCAACGCCGCCCAGGATGCCGGGCTGACCGACGATCTGACCATGCAGCTGGCCGGCATCTTCGGCTGGGACGTGGATTTTGCCCTGGACATCCGTTCCGGAGACCGCTTCACGGTGGTCTACGATCAGCGCTACCTCCACGGCGAGAAGATCGGCAACGGGCCCATCCTCGCCGCCGAGTTCGTGAACCAGGGGCACGTGTACCGGGCCGTGCGCTATACCAAGCCCAACGGGGACGCCGACTACTACACCCCGGACGGGCACAACATGCGCAAGGAATTCCTGCGCACCCCGGTGGCCTTCACCCGTATCAGCTCCCGGTTCAGCCGAGGCCGCTACCATCCGATCCTGCACCGGGTGCGCGCCCACAAGGGCGTGGACTATGCGGCCCCCCGGGGCACCCCCATCAAGGCCACTGCCGACGGGCGCATCGTCTTCCGGGGCCGCAAGGGAGGCTACGGCAACGTGGTGGTCCTGGATCATGGGCGCGGCTACAGCACCCTGTATGGCCATATGTCCCGGTTCGCCCGGGGCGAGCATGTGGGCAGCCGGGTTCGCCAGGGCCAGGTGATCGGCTATGTGGGCATGACCGGCCTGGCCACCGGCCCCCATCTGCACTATGAATTCCGGATTCACGGGGTCCACCACAATCCCCTGAAGGTCAAGCTGCCGGCCGCCGCACCCATCCAGGCCCGCTATCGCAAGGACTTCCTCAGCAGGGCCCGCCCGCTGCTGGCCCAGCTCGACGTCATGGGCACCGACCGTCTGGCCGCCGCCACTGCCGAGTGAGGGGCCGGCGCCGCCGGAGATCACAAGGAGCCCCCATGTCGGAGCGCTACATCGGCCTGATGTCCGGCACCAGCCTGGACGGCGTCGATGCGGTCCTGGCGGACCTGCAAGGGGGCACCCCTCGGCTGCTGGCCGCCCTGACGCATCCTTTCCCGGACGCCCTGAGGACCCGGCTGCGGGCCCTGGCCGAGGATCCCGTGGCCGCGGCCATCGACGAGCTGGGCGCCCTGGACGTGACCCTGGGCGAGCGCTTCGCCGAGGCCGTGCATGCCCTGCTGGCCGAGGCGGGCATCGGCCCCGAGGCGGTGCGGGCCATCGGCAGCCACGGCCAGACCGTGCGCCACCGGCCGGGCGGCACCGCCCCCTTCACCCTGCAGATCGGTGACCCCAATGTGATCGCCGAGCGTACCGGCATCACCACGGTGGCGGATCTGCGCCGGCGGGACATGGCGGCCGGCGGACAGGGCGCCCCCCTGGCGCCCGCGTTTCATGCCGCCGTGTTCCGGGACCCCGGGGAAGACCGGGCGGTGGTGAACATCGGCGGCATGGCCAACGTCACCGTGCTGCCCGCCGACCCCGCCCGGGCGGTGTCCGGATTCGACACCGGCCCGGGCAACGCCCTGCTGGACGGCTGGATCGCCCGGCACCAGGGGGTGGCCCGGGACCACAACGGCGCCTGGGCTGCCGGCGGGCAGGCAGTCCCGGCGCTGCTGCAGGGCCTGCTGGCGGATGCGTATTTCGCGGCGCCGCCCCCCAAGAGCACCGGCCGGGAGCAGTTTCATATGAGGTGGCTGGACGCGGCGCTGCCGGCGCTGGACAGCCCGCCGGCGCCGGCCGATGTCCAGGCCACTCTCGCCGAACTCACCGCCCGCAGCATCGCCGCGGCCATCGACCAGCACGCGCCCGGCACGGGCCGGGTGCTGGTGTGCGGGGGCGGCGCCTACAACACCGACCTGATGGCCCGCCTGGCCCAGGCCCTGGGCGCGCGGACACTGCAGAGCACGGCAGAGTACGGAATTGCCCCGGAGTGGGTGGAAGGGGTGGCCTTCGCCTGGCTGGCCCGGCAGACCCTGGCGGGCCGGCCGGGGAACCTTCCGGCGGTCACCGGGGCCCGGAGCGAGCGGGTGCTGGGAGCGGTGTACTGGGGCGGCGGGACCGACGAAGGGGAATGACACGAAGGCGCCACGAAATACACGGAAAGCACGGACGGGAATCCATGAACCCCCGGATTCCACTTTGTTCCATCCGGGCTACGGTCCGCAAACTGCCGTCGTGGGAGCCCGACCCGGGTAGCCCGGATCAGCGCCAGCTTAATCCGGGGAAAGGCCAAGAGCCGGGATCGTTGACTCCGCATCCACACCGTTCCGCGCAGTGTCCCGAGTTCTTCCGCTTCCGTGTTTTCCGCGCTTTCCGTGGCGCTGTTTTGTCTTCCCGGGTTCCACTTCGTTCCATCCGGGCTACGGTCCGCAAACCGCCGTCGTGGGAGCCCGACCCGGGTAGCCCGGATTAGCGCCAGCGTAATCCGGGGAAAGGCCAAGAGCCACGGAATCCACGGAAGGAAAGGATTCAAGGCACCGCCAAATAGTCCCCGGCGCGATGCCCTTCGTTTAGTGCGGACTGCGCCGTCTCCCGGCCGATGTCTCGAATTCTTCGGTTTCCGTGCTTTCCGTGGCGCTGTTTTGTCTTCCCGGATTCCACTTCGTTTCATCCGGGCCAGGATCGCTCCGCGGACCGCCGGCGGTGACCCGCATCGGCCTGCTGTCAGCGCTGCTCGATGGGGACGTAGTCGTGCAGGTCGTCGCCGGTATACACCTGGGTGGGCCGGAAGATGCGGTTGTCCTTGAGCTGCTCGCGCCAGTGGGCCAGCCAGCCCGCACAGCGGGCCACCGCGAACACGGAGGTGAACTGATCCGCGGGGATGCCCATCTCCGTGTAAAGAATGCCGGAGTAGAAATCCACGTTGGCATACACGCCCTTGGGCCCCAGGCGCTCCTCGCAGGCCTCCTCCAGGGCCAGGGCGGTCTCGAACAGGGGGCTGATCCGCCCCCCCCGGTGCTCCACCAGACGCTCCATGAGCTTCTGCAGCATGATGGCCCGCGGGTCCTTCACCTTGTATTCCCGGTGCCCCATGCCCCAGATCTTCTCCTTGGCCGCCAGCTTCGCGTCCAGCCACGGGCGCACGTTCTCCGGGCGCCCGATGGCCCGCAGCATCTCCACCACCCGCTGATTGGCCCCCCCGTGCAGGGGCCCGGCCAGGGTGCCGATGGCGGCGGCGATCACCAGATAAGGGCTGGCCAGGGTGGAGCCGGCCACCAGGGCCGCGAACGTGGAGGCGTTGATGGTGTGCTCGGCGTGCATCACCAGGGAGGCGTCGAGAATGCGCGCCAGCAGGGGATCGGGTTCCTCCCCGGTGAACATGTACAGGAAATTCTCCGCGTAGGTCAGATCCTGGCGGGGCGGAATCGGATCATAGCCGCTGCGGATATGCTCCCACATGGCCACCAGGGTGGCCATGCGGGCCAGAATCTTGACCGACATGTTGTGGACGTATTGCAGGTCCTCGCCGTCGGTGAGGCTGTTCTCCCCCGGATAGAACATCCCCAGGCTGGCCATCGCCGTCTGCAGCATCTCCATGGGATGGCCCGTGGAGGGCAGGTGCTTCATGATCTCCCGGACCTTGAACTTGACCCGCCGGTTGCGGCGCAGCTGCTCGTCGAAATCGTGCAGCTCCTCCACGGTGGGCAGGCGTCCGTCCAGCAGCAGCAGCGCGGTTTCCTCGAAACTGCTGTGCTCGGCCAGGTCCTGGATGCGGTAACCGCGGTAGCTCAGGACCCCCTTCTTGCCGTCGAGATAGGAGATGTTCGATTTGGTGGCCGGGACACCTTCCAGACCGGGCAGGTACTCACTCATCGCCGTTCCCCAGGATTGTTCGGGCACGCGCAGGCCGGCGGATCGGAGCCGCCCGCAGGATCGACAAGGATACCAGAACCCCGGCGCGGGAGGTGGATGCCACAGGGGAAGAAGGGGCCGGGCCGGTGCAACCGTCGGCTCCAGACGGCACGAAGGGCGCCGGAGCGCCCTTCACACCGCCGGAATAACCGCCGGATTCAGACGGAGAAAGACGAGCCGCAGCCGCAGGTGGTCGCGGCATTGGGGTTGCGGATCACGAACTGGGCGCCTTCCAGGCCCTCGGTGTAGTCGATCTCGGCGCCCATCAGATACTGGTAGCTCATGGGATCCACCAGCAGGGTCACACCGCAGTTCTCCACCTGGGTGTCGCCATCGTTGACGTTCTCGTCAAACGTGAACCCGTACTGGAATCCGGAGCAGCCGCCGCCCGAAATGAACACCCGAAGCTTGAGGTTCGGGTTGGCCTCCTCCTCGATCAGTTCCCTGACCTTGGTGGCCGCCGATTCCGTAAACACCAACGGGCTCGGCATCGCCGGGGTTTCAGTCGCTGCCTCAGTCATAGCAAATCTCTCCAGACACGATCCTTACGTGATGGCTAAAGTATGCAGTTCTTGAGTATTGCGGTCAACAATTGGCCAGGCAATGGGGCGGGCCCCGGCGTCCCTCCCGGCCCGCGCTGCGCCGGGCGCTCAGTCCGTCCCCGGGCCCGCCTCCCGGGCCGCGGCCTTCTCCGCCAGCTTGACCACGGATCCGGCAGATTCCCCTGCCCGATGCACCAGATTGCCGTTCACCTCGGCACCCATGGCCATTTCGATCAGATTATAGAACACGTTGCCGGTGACCCGCGCCCGCGCCGCCAGCTCGATCCGGGCCTCGGCGTGCACATCCCCGGTCACCGTCCCGTTGAGAATCACGTTCGGGACCCGGACCTCCCCTTCAATGCGCCCCTGCTCGCTGACGATCAGCACCGATGAGGAATCCTGCTCGGCCACCACGTTGCCCTTGATCAGGCCGTTGACATGCAGGCCGCCCTTGAAATGGACATCCCCCTGCAGCTCGGTGTGTTCCCCGACCAGCGTGTCGATGTCGGCGATCTTTGCCTTTCTGGGCTTTCCCAACATATGCGAAGCCTCCTCGGCCGTACCCGGCGCCCGGGCTCAGGTCGGCCAGTCGAACGTCCGCTCCACAGCGGACGCGTGCCTTTTCGCAGGCCGTACTTTCACCTCCACGGTCTGCGGGACGAAGCCTTTGGGCAGGTGCATGTCGCCCTCCAGATTCTGGAAGTAGCGGAACCGGAATTTGAGAGCCTTGGTCCGGGGCTCGGAAACCCTGGACAGGGGCAGGCGGCGGGACTTGCCGTCCTCCGTACCGATCACCGAGAGATCCACCGTCCCCTTGATCCAGCGCTCATAGCGCCGCAGCTGGGTCAGCACCAGCTGGTAGTGATAGGTGTTGGCCGCTTCCCCGTAATCCACCTTGAACCCCTGGATATGCAGTCCCGCCTTCACCTCCCCGGGAGCGAGTATGCCCCGGTAGAAGGCGAGCTCTTCGCGCTGCTTGAGCACCTTGTCCTGCAGCGAGGCGAGCTCGCCCTTGACGTTCTTGTAGGCCTGGCGGTCCACCTGGCTGGAGCGCTGCACGACCGCCAGGCGGGCCTGGAGTTTGTCGTTGCGCCGGCTCAGCGTCTTCACCTGCGCCTGCAGGTCCCGGGACCGGGCCCGCAGCTGCACCAGTTCCTGGCCGCCGGCCAGCTTTCCCGAATCGTACAGCCACCAGGCTCCCAGCCCCGCGGCCACCACCACCAGCAGGATCAGGATCCGCAGGCGGGCGGGCCGGTAGACGAGTACGCGCGTGTGACTGGATTCCGCCAAGTTGGTCAAATTCTGCCGGCCATGGGTCCACGGGTCCGGGAACCGGATCACAAAGCCACCACCGCGCTGCGGGCGCCGCGCCCGGGGACGCTGTTCATGGTGACAGACCCACCACGTCCAGACCCGCCGTCTCCTGCAGGCCCAGCATGATGTTCATATTCTGTATCGCCTGCCCGGCCGCACCCTTGACCAGATTGTCGATCACCGACAGCACCACCACGGTGTCCCCGTCCTGGGGCCGGTGGACGGCGATGCGGCAGTGGTTCGCGCCCCGCACGCTGCGGGTCTCCGGGTGGGCCCCGGCCGCCATCACGTCCACGAAGGGCTCGGCCGCGTAGCGCCGCTCGAAGGCCCCCTGCAGGTCCGCGCCCCGGTCGGTCAGGCGCCCGTAGAGGGTGGCATGGATACCCCGCACCATGGGCACCAGATGGGGGACGAAGGTGAGGCCGACGGACCGGCCCGCCGCAACGGCGAGCTGCTGGCGGATCTCCGGCAGGTGGCGGTGGCCGGGAACCCCATAGGCCTTGAAGCTCTCGCCGACCTCGCTGAACAGGCTGGTCACCTTGGCGCCGCGCCCGGCACCGCTCACCCCGGTCTTGGCATCGGCCACCAGCGGGTCGGGCTCGACGAACCCCTGCTCCAGCAGGGGCAGAAAGCCCAGGCCCACCGCCGTGGGATAACAGCCCGGATTGGCCACCAGCCGGGCCTGGGCGATGGCCGCGCGGTTCATCTCCGGCAGGCCGTAGACCGTCTCCTCCAGCAGCTCCGGACAGGCGTGGGGGGCGCCATACCACTGCTCCCACAGGGCCGGGTCCCGCAGCCGGAAGTCGGCCGCCAGGTCCACCACCCGCACGCCGGCCTCCAGCAGCGCCGGCACCTGCTTCATGGCCGTCCCGTTGGGGGTGGCGAAGAACACCAGATCGCATTCGGCCAGACGGGCCGGATCCGGCTCCGAAAAGGCCAGGTCGATATGGCCACGAAGGTTGGGGAACATATCGGCGACAGCGGTGCCCGCCTCGGAGCGCGAGGTAATGACCTGCAGGCGGGCCTGGGGGTGGCGCGCGAGCAGCCGCAGCAGCTCAACCCCTGTGTACCCCGTCCCGCCGACCACACCCACTTTCGTCATGATTTCGCCTGCCGCCGCCGTCGTTGGAAGAAAAACCACCCGTAAACCGCCATGATAAGAGTTGCGGTCCCTATGCGGAAGTGCATCGGACCGGGCAGCCGAAAAAAGACTTGGCGGGTGAAAGACAGATCAAGACGGCCGGCGCCGGGGCGTCCGGCGCCCCCGGCGCCGAGCGGTTGCGAAGAGTCAAGTATTTGATTAAAATTGGCTTTCTCAAACCTGCCGGGAAGACCTCTCAGGCAGCGCGCGCCCTGAGAAAGATTTGACATAATTGGGCGTGCAACCCGCCCTTTACGCTCGTTTGCCGGACCGCCGGGTCGCGGCAGGGATGTTGGATGTTTCACCGAATCAGACGATCGGGTAGAAAGCTGCTTTCTGCCGACGCGTGGAAGGCGCGGCTGGTGTTCTGGACCGGCGCCATCCTGCTGGGTCTGATTTCCACCGCCTTCGCCCACCTGACGGACGCCACCAACGGCCTGTTCCACGGTGTCATGGAGCGCTGGCAGTACGCACCCCTGGTGATCTGCCCCCTGGGGATGGGGCTGGTGGGCTGGCTCACCAAGCGCTTCGCCCGGGGCGCCCAGGGCAGCGGCATCCCCCAGTGCATCGCGGCCCTGGGCATGCGCGAGCATGTGTCGCGCAGCCGCCTGCTGTC
This sequence comes from Gammaproteobacteria bacterium, assembly GCA_035267985.1. Lineage (GTDB taxonomy): Bacteria > Pseudomonadota > Gammaproteobacteria > DATFLG01 > DATFLG01 > DATFLG01. The sequence continues at coordinate 7,751 of DATFLG010000143.1, forward strand.
CCTGAAGATCGCGGTGAGCAAGATCGGCCTTACCCTGATGGGCATGCTCAGCGGCGCGTCCATCGGCCGCGAGGGCCCCACCGTGCATGTGGGCGCGGCCATCATGTTCTCCCTGGGGCGCTGGGCGAAGTTTCCCTATCACTACATGGACCACGGGCTCATTCTGGCCGGGGGGGCCGCCGGCATCGGCGCCGCCTTCAACACGCCCCTGGCCGGTATCCTGTTCGCCATCGAGGAGATGAGCCGTTCCTTCGAGGAACGCACCAGCGGGACCCTGCTCACCGCGGTGGTGCTGGCCGGCATCACCTCCGTGGCCATCCAGGGCAACTACACCTACTTCGGGACCACCCAGGCCTCCCTGGAGCCCAATCAGGTGTGGCTGCCCATCATCGTATGCGGCGTGGTGGGGGGCATGCTGGGGGGGCTGTTCAGCACGCTGCTGCTGTGGGGCAGCCGCAAGCTCTCGTATCTGCTCACCCACCGCCCCGAGCTGGTGGCCGCCGGCTGCGGCCTGGCCATCGCCCTCATCGGCATGGCATCGGGCAACCTCACCTTCGGCACCGGATACGAGCACGCCAAGGAAGTGGTGACCCAGAGCGGAACCGTCCCCACCAGCTACCCCTATCTGAAGATGCTGGCCACCCTGGTGTCCTATGTGAGCGGCATCCCCGGCGGGCTGTTCGCCCCCACCCTGGCCAGCGGTGCCGGCCTGGGCCAGAACCTGGCCCACCTGATGCCGGGCCTGCCGGCCGGCGCGATCATCATTCTGGGGATGGTGGGCTACTTCACCGGTGTGGTACAGACCCCGATCACCTCCTTCGTGATCGTGATGGAGATGACCGACAACCCCGGCCTGCTGCTGCCCCTGATGGCCACCTCGTTCATCGCCTACGCCACCTCCCGGCTGGTGTGCCCGGAGCCGGTCTACCAGGCCCTGGCCCGGGCCTTCCTGCCCCGGCGCGTGGCGCCGCCGGAAGCGGCCGCCGCGGCCCCCGCCGAGGGGGTCGACACCCGCGTCGAGGACAGCGGCCAGACGGTCAAGGCCAAGGCCCGGGAGGGCGCCCGGCCCGCGGCGGCCCCGGACTCCCGGGACAGCTGAGGCCGCGCCCGGCCCCGCTTCCGCCGCCCGCAGCGGCGGGTTACCATGGCCCCAGGCACGGGCGCCCCTGGTTACCGAGGTACACGGCTGTGGACGTCGTCAACACCATTGCCCTCACCATGGGGGTGGCGTGGGCCAGTGGGATCAATCTGTACGCGGCGATTTTCGTGCTGGGGTATCTGGGTACCACCGGCGACATCACGCTGCCGCCGGACCTGCAGGTGCTCATGGACCCGATGGTGCTGTTCGCCGCCGGGTTCATGTACTGCGTGGAATTCTTCGCCGACAAGACCCCCGGCGTCGATACCGCCTGGGACTCGCTGCACACGTTCATCCGCATTCCGGCGGCGGCGATCCTTGCGGCCGGTGCGGTGGGGGACGTCAGCCCCGCGGCCCAGCTGGCGGCGGGGATCGTGGGCGGGACCCTGGCCGCGGGCACCCATGCCACCAAGGCCGGGTCGCGGATGCTGATCAACACCTCGCCGGAGCCGTTCAGCAACTGGGTGGCTTCCATCGGCGAGGACGTGATGGTGATCGCCGGGCTGTGGACCGCCCTTCACCATCCGGTGCTGTTCCTGGTGCTGCTGGGCCTGTTCATCGTGCTGATGGCCTGGCTGCTGCCGCGGCTGTGGCGGCTGCTGCGGCGCGCCGGACGAATGCTCCGGGGCTGGCTGGGCGGCAACCGCGGGAACCGGGCGCCCCGGGAGACGGTCAATAGCACGGCGGCCGAGTCGCCGCCGGAGAAGCGGGACAAAGAATCGACACCATGAAGCGCAAAGACATTCTGATTGCGGTATTCGCGGTGGTGCTGCTGGCGGTGGTGGGCTACGTCTGGTATGCGCCGACGGGTCTGACCCGGGCGCCGGACATCTCCATGACCACCATCGACGGCCACAAGATCAATCTGGGCGACCTGCATGGGCGGCCGGTGCTGGTGACCTTCTGGGCCACCACCTGCCCCGGCTGCGTGAAAGAGATCCCCCACCTGGCCCGGCTCTACAAGGACCTGGCGCCCAGGGGCCTGGAAGTGATCGGGGTGGCCATGTACTACGACCCGCCCGACCAGGTCATGGCCATGGCCCGGGACCGCAAGATTCCCTACCCGATCGCGCTGGATACCAAGGGGAGGGCCTCGCGGGCCTTCGGCAACATCCAGCTCACGCCCACCTCGTTCCTGATCGCCCCGGACGGGCGCATCGTGAAACAGAAAATCGGCGCCATGGACATGAAGACGGTGCGCCAGCAGATCCGCACCATGCTGGCCTCCGAGGGCAGCGGCGCCGAAAACCGCAGCTGACGGGTTCCGGCGCGCGCCGGCACACCAGGGGAGCCATCCATGCGCTGGGTAGAGGCGTTCCACATCATCTTCATGGTGACCTGGTTCGCAGGTCTGTTCTACCTGCCGCGGTTGTTCGTCTACCACGCCGACGTGCAGGACGAGGCCGGCACCGAGCGCTTCAAGGTCATGGAGCGCAAGCTGTACGCCATCATGACCATCGGCGCCCTCCTGACCGTCTTTTTCGGACTGTGGCTGCTGGTGGGCTGGCATCTGTGGAGTCTGACCCACACCCTGTGGCTGCCCCTGAAGCTGGTCCTGGTGGCGCTGCTCATCGGCTATCATTGGTACTGCGGGCGTCTGGTACGGGCTTTCCGGGAGGACCGCAACCGGCACAGCCATGTTTATTACCGCTGGTTCAACGAGTTCCCGTCCCTGATCCTGATCGCGGTCGTCATACTGGTCGTTGTAAAGCCCTTTTGAGCCGTGCTAGGGTCCCTGACCCGGGTCCGGTCACGGCAAATCCATTCGGGAGGAGGCGGTCATGGCACGCACAGTCCATTGCGTGGTGCTCAAGCGGGAGGCCGAAGGCCTGGAGGCGCCCCCTCATCCGGGGGAGCTGGGTCAGCGCATCTATGAGAACGTCTCCAAGGAGGGCTGGCAGCAGTGGCTCGAGCGCCTGACCATGATCATCAACGAGAACGGGCTGAGCACCGCCGACCCCGCGAGCCTGCAGGTCATCGAGCAGCACATGGTGGGTTTCCTCTTCGATGAAGGCGAATACGGCGGCATGCCCCAGGGGTTCCGCGCCGCCGGCGGCAAGAAATAAGCCCCCTCAGGCGGGCGCCAGGCTCCACAGGGGCGCCACCACCACCTTGAGCTCCCTATGGGCCGCCCGCAGGGCCCGCTCCACCGCCTCGGGGTCGGCACCCCGGGCGAAGATGAACCCCAGATACCGCGAGCCTTCCGGCAGGGGCACCAGCTCGTAGCCTTCCCGCAGGCTGATCTCCAGATCTTCCACCCCGGGCACCCGACGCGCGGCCAGCACCCCCTCCACGCGCCGCAGAATGCCGGCCTTGGGGATGGGAATCATCAGCACCCCGGCGGCCTGCTCCGGCGCGCTCAGGGACAGGGGTTCGCCCATGGCCCGGGCCATGACCAGTTCCTCGAGCCCGAATCCGGTCCCCGAACGCAGCAGCCGGGCGCACTCCCCGCCGATCGTCCGGGACGCCACCTCCATGATCCAGGCCTCGTCCTGCCACACCCGCACCTCGGCATGGACCGGCCCCTCGCGCAGACCGTAGGCCCGGCAGGCCTCGGCCACCCGCCGGCGTATGTGCGCCTGCAGGGCGGGGGCGAGGCGCGAGGGACTGATGTAATAGGTTTCCTCGAAGAACGGCCCGTTCAGGGGATCGGGCTTGTCGAACAGCGCCAGCAGCTGCAGCTCACCGTCTTTGAGCAACCCCTCCAGGGCCACCTCGGGGCCGGGGATGAATCGCTCGGCCAGCAGATAGCGGCGTTCCTCCGGATCCCCCGGCTTTTCCCGGTCGAGGATCCTGCGGATGCGGCCACAGACGCCGGCCGCCTGCCGGGGGTCGTCGGCCCGGATCACGCCGCGGCTGCCGGCCAGGGCCACCGGCTTGATGACGCAGGGATACATCAGCGTCTGAAGCTGGGGCTCCAGGGGCGCCTCCAGATCAATGCGCCAATGGACCGGAACCGGCAACCCGGCAGCCTGCAGGTGGGCCCGGGCCAGATCCTTGCGACGGGACAGGCGCGCGGCCGAGGGGGGATTGTGGGGAAGGCCCAGGGCCTGGGCCACCCGGCTGGTCAGCACCACGCTGGCATCGTCCGTGGCCACCACGCCGGCAAAGGGACGCTGCCGTGCCTGTGCCACCAGCCGGTCCACGGCTTGCGGGTCATGCAGATCCACCTGCACCCCCGCCACCTCGGCCCCCACCAGGGCATGGCGGCCCTCGGAGGCCAGCACCAGGTCCACCCCCAGGCGCCGGGCGGCCTCGATGTAGGCGTAGGTGCGGTAACTGTTGGTGGGTGCGACCAGCAGCACCCGGGCCGGGCCGCGGGCCCGCAGGGAGGCGGGCCCCGACCGGGAGACGGTGGGGCGTCGGGATGTCATTGCCCGGGGCGGACCGCCCCGCCGGGAATCAGGCGCAGCCGCCGCCGGCGGCGCCGCAGGCCGAGCAGGTGCCGCTGCCGCCCGTGGCGGCGAAGACGTTGTTGAACACGAAGCTGGCGCCCATGTCGCGCTCGACGAAATCGATTTCCACGCCGCGCAGGAAGTTGAGCGCCACGGCGTCCACGTACAGCTTGAAGGCCTCGTCCTCCAGCACGCAGTCGTAGTCGGTGTTCTGGTCCGTGAAGGTCATGCCGTAGCTCATGCCACCGCAGCCGCCCCCGCTGACGAAGATGCGGATGCCCTGCAGGTCCTCGTCGGCCTCGGTGAACAGTTCAGCGAGCTTGCTGCGGGCCGCCGACGTCAGGCTCACGTCCGCTTCGGTCAGCGTGGGCACGAAACCGCCGGTTGCCGTCTGTTCCGCTGTCACTTCGGTCATGGCTCGCCTCCTGGGAATTGGGACTGATCGCGGGCCCCACACCCGGCGCCCGCAGTTTCGACTTAGTCTAGCACCGCCCCCGTCCGGCTTCACCCCGTCCCGAACAGGGGCTCCGGCCTCTTTGATGCAGTTGATAATGATTCGTATTTGTATTATTATATTTTCCGAGTTCAGCCAGCAAACCAACCCGGAGGTGGGTGCCTGTGTACGTCTGCGTCTGCAAAGCCGTCCGTGAGCGCGATATCGACCGGGCCGTGGAGGACGGCGCCGGTCATCTGCGGGATCTGACCCGCTCCCTGGGCGTGGGAACCGCTTGCGGGCGCTGCGTGCGCTGCGCCCGGCAGTGCCTGGACCAGGCCCTGGACGCGCGGCAGCGTGAAGCGCAGACCGCGGCCTGAGGGCCGCCTCCCGGCAGGCGCGGGAGCTCGCGGCGCGGCCTCCGGGGAAGGCACCCGGGCGGTCATCGCGGCCATGGGCGCGTGGCGGGCTGCGCCTTCGCCGCGGCTGCTAGACTCTCCACCACATGTCCACTTCAGCGCCATCGAAGGAGCGGGGCCATGAAAGGCGATCCCAAGGTCATCTCCTATCTCAATGACGTGCTCACCAATGAACTCACCGCCATCAACCAGTATTTCATGCACGCCCGGATGTGCCGCAACTGGGGCCTGAACCGACTGGCGGAGAAGGAACAGGCCGAAAGCATCGAGGAAATGCGCCATGCGGAAAAGCTCATGGACCGCATCCTGTTTCTCGAAGGCCTGCCCAACCTCCAGGATCTGCACAAGCTGAAGGTGGGCGAGACCCCGTCCGAGCAGCTGGCCCTGGACCTGGACCTGGAGCGGGAGGCGCTGCCGGTCCTGCGGGAGGCGACGGAGTATTGCCGGACCCGGCACGATGAAGTGAGCAAGGCGTTGTTCCAGGAAATCCTCGACGGCGAGGAAGCGCACATTGACTGGCTGGAAACCCAGCTGGCCCTCATCGACCGGATCGGCGAGCAGAACTACCTGCAGTCACAGCTGTAGACCGCATCCGTCATCGGTCCCGTCGAAGCACGCGTTTGTAGCGGCCCAGATACAAAGTCAGAAAGGTGATCAGGCTCAGCACCACGCCGATCTCGTAGCGCCCCCACGCCACCGCCGCGCCGATCGCCCCGGTGATCCAGATGCTGGCGGCGGTGGCGGTGCCGTGCACCGACCCTTCCCCCTTGAGGATGGCGCCCCCGCCGATGAAGCCGATGCCCGTCATCAGTCCGTAGAGAATGCGCGCCTGGCTCTGGGAGCCGTGCAGCACCTGCAGCCCGATGAGGACGTAGCCGCAACTGCCCAGGGCCACCAGGGGGAAGGTGCGCAGCCCCGCCCCCCGGGCCTCGCGTTCCCGGTCCCAGGCGATGGGCAGTGCCAGCGCGTAGGCCACCGTCATCAGCACCAGATGGGAAGCGACCAGCTGCCAGTTGATGTTTCCCAGCTCCACGGGCCCGGCTCCAGGCGTCGGTGCCGACAATGACGGCTCTTCAGAAGGATAGGCGATCGGAGTCCGGAGCCGCACCCGTGGTCCAAGGACGACAAGACCCGGACCGGTTCGCGGACCGTCGCCCGGACGAGGCCACAGCGGGATCCCCGGCAACAGCAACCGCGCCCGGGCCGACACGACCCCGGCGCCGGGGTCGGGGGCCCTCAGCCGCCGGCCCGGACCAGCCCCCCCAGCCCGGCTTCCTCCAGGGTCTGATGGACGAGACGGCGTATGGCAGCCGGCTCTTCCAGCTCCCATACCCGGGCCAGCAGGGCGGCCGCCTGGGCATGGGTGAAGGTGCGCACCACCCACTTCACCCGGGCCAGGCTGCCCACGCTCATGCTCAGACTGTCCACACCCATCCCCAGCAGCAGCAGGGCCGCCGCCGGGTCCCCGGCCATTTCGCCGCACACGCTCACCGACTTGCCGTGGCGGCGTGCGCCGTCCACCACCTGCCGCAGCGCCTGCAGCACCGCCGGATGCAGGGCGTCATAGAGCTCGGCCACGCGGGCGTTGTTGCGGTCCACCGCCAGCAGGTACTGGGTCAGGTCGTTGGTGCCCACCGAGAAGAAATCCACCCGCCGAGCCAGGGCATCGATCTGGTAGACGGCCGAAGGCACTTCGATCATCACCCCGATGGGCGGCAGGGTCACCAGCTCCCCCTCCTCCAGCAGCTCCTCATGGGCGCGGCGGATCAGGCGCAGCGCCTCGTCCAGCTCGCCGACCCCGCTGATCATGGGCAGCAGCAGCCGCAGGTTGTCCAGGCCGGTGTTGGCGCGCAGGATGGCGCGCAGCTGGGTGAGAAAGATCTCCGGGTGGTCCAGGGTGATGCGGATTCCCCGCCAGCCCAGGAAGGGATTGTCCTCGCGCACGGGAAAGTAGGGCAGGGGCTTGTCCCCACCCACGTCCAGGGTGCGCAGGGTCACCGGGCGGGGAGCGAAGGACTCCAGCACCTGGCGGTAGATCCCCCGCTGCTCCTCCTCCCCCGGGAACCGGTCGCGGATCAGAAACGGGATCTCCGTGCGGTACAGCCCCACCCCGTCGGTGCCGCTGCGCAGGGACGGCGAAATATCCGACAGCAGGCCGGTATTCACGTAGAGGGGTACGCGGATGCCGTCCGGCGTCTCCGCCGGCAGCGAGGCCAGTCCCCGCAGTTCCTCGGTGAGCCGGGCCTCCTGGCGGATCAGGCGCTGGAACTCCGTGCGCACGGTGGCCGAGGGCTTGACGTAGACCCGGCCCTGATAGCCGTCCACCACCAGTTCCTGGCCCTCGAGGCGCCCGGCGGGCAGATCCTCGACACCCATCACCGCGGGGATATCCAGGGCGCGGGCCAGTATGGCCACGTGGGAGGAGCTCGACCCCCGGGCCGAGACCACCGCCGCCAGACGATCCCCCGGCACCTCGGCCAGCTGGCTGGCGCTCAGCTCCTCGCCCACCAGAATGGTGTGCTCGGGCCATTCCCGGGGGGATGGCCGCTCGCTCTGCAGGTGCAGCAGCAGGCGCCGCCCCAGATCCCGGATATCCTCGGCCCGCTCGCTGAGGTAGGGATCGTCCATGTCCTCGAAAATGCGCACATGCTCGGCGATGGTGTCGCGCAGGGCCCCCGGCGCCCAGTTGCCGGCACGGATCAGCTCCACCGTGCGCTCCACCAGAGTGTCGCCGCTGAGCATCATCACATAGGCGTCGAACAGCGCCCGGTCCTCGGGGGGCAGCGCCCCGTCCAGGTTCCGGGAGAACTGGCGCATGTCCTCGCGCACCGCAGCGGTGGCGGCCCGGAAACCCGCCTCTTCCGCAGCGGGATCGTCGGCGGCGCGGTCGGGAATGGCATCCAGGTTGGCCGGCGGGTAGAACACCACCGCCCGGCCCAGGGCGACGCCGGGGGCCCCCGCCAGCCCGCGCAGGGAAAAGGCATCCCCGGCCATCTCCTGGAGCAGGCGGCGCACGCCGCCGCTGGCCTCGGCATGGGTGATGGCCCCCGCCAGCTGGGCGGCCAGGGTGACCAGAAACGTCACCTCCTGCTCGGCGAACACCCGCTTCGCCCGCTGGCGCACCACCAGCACTCCGAGCACCTCCCGGTGCTGGATGATGGGCACCCCCAGAAAGCCGTGATAGGGCGCCTCCCCGGTGTCGACGCTGAACCGGTAGCGGGGGTGGCCGGGGGCATCCTCGACGTTCACCGGCTCGGCCCGTTCCGCCGCCAGGCCCACCAGCCCCTGGGAAGGCCCCAGCCGCACCCAGCCCACCGAGTCCGGGTTGTAGCCGTCGGTGGCCATGAGCACGTGGCTGTCGTCCCGGGGATCGCGCAGGTAGACCGAGCACACGTCGGCCTCCATGGCCTGTTTGACCCGGTGCACGATGATGTCCAGTGCGCTCTGCAGGTCGGCGGCCCCGTTGACCTCCTGGATCACGCGACGCAGAGTCGCAAGCATGGGCAGTGATTCTTTCACTGTCGTCCTGGCAGTTGCGGATTACTAGGGCCTGTCAACACGATAGGGGTCGCCGCTGCCGGGGCCCCATTTTTCGTCCTGCAAGGCGGAGCGAGTGTGGTGTAGCCCGGCTACATGAGCGAGCGACAACGCCGCGGGACGGGAAATGGGGCCCGGCCCTTCGGGTTGTGGCTGAGAATCCACCACTCGGCGTTGCTCGTCACTCATTTGGAATGACCAAACCTCGTTCCTCGCGCCTTGGTTGGCGGATTCTCAGCCACAACAGCGATGATCCCTATCGTGTTAACAGGCCCTGGAGTGAACCGCGCTCAACGGCGAGCGCGGGCTTTTTTTCCCGAGTGCTCCCGGGGCGGGGTCGGAGCGCCGTCGGGAAACACCAGCGGCGCAAGCTCGTGCAGGGCGTGTTCGTAGACCCGGCGCTTGAAGGAGACCACTTCCTCCAGGGGCTGCCAGTAGCTGACCCAGCGCCAGCGGTCGAACTCCGGGCAGTCGGTCTGGTCCAGGCACACGCACTGCTCGCTGCCCACCAGGCGCAGCATGAACCAAACCTGTTTCTGGCCGATGCACACCGGGCGGCAGTGGCGGCGCACCAGCCGGGTGGGGAGGCGGTAGCGCAGCCAGCCCCGGGTGGCGCCCATCACCTCCACATGCTCGTGGCGCAGACCCACCTCCTCGGTGAGCTCGCGGAACAGGGCCTCCTGCGGGGTCTCGTCGGAACGGATGCCCCCCTGAGGAAACTGCCAGCCCCGCTG
>DATFLG010000144.1:0-16141 GCA_035267985.1 Gammaproteobacteria bacterium
GACCTGGTGCTCGCCCTGGAGGGCACCCTGTCGGGGGAGCACGGCGTGGGACTGGTCAAACGCGACTTCGTCGCCCGGGAAATCGATCCGGTGACCCTGGCGCTGATGGGCCGGATCAAGGCGCAGTTCGATCCCAATGCCATTCTCAACCCGGGCAAGTCACTGCCCCTGGGCCGGAGCTGACCCGCGGTCAGCGGCCGCTGGCCGCGAGCCGGTCGGCCAGCACCCGGACGGTACCCACCGCATCCGGCGTTTCCACGGCGGCCAGCACCCCGGTCAACTGGCGGAAAAGCGCCTCCCGGCGCTCCCGGAGCAGGCCGCCGACGGCCAGAAGCCCGGCGCGATAGCCCTGCCTGCGTTCCGCCGCCCCGGTCCCGCCCTCCCCCGTCAAAGTGAGTTCCATGAGCCGGCGGGCTTTTTCCGCCGCCGCCGCCGCGGCCAGATCCATCAGGTCCCCTTCCATCACCTGACAGTCGTGGATGGCGCCCAGCAGGTCCTGGAGCGCTTTGAGGCGGCCGACGGCGGTGCCGGCACCGGGCAGATCTTCCCGGACCGGTTCCAGAATGTAACGCACCCGCTTGCCGGCGATGCGCGCCTGATGGGCATCGCTCTCGTCCGGCGAGGATTGCAGCCGTTGCAGGCGGACCTCCAGGGTATCGCAGGCTTCGTGAAGGGACGCTGCGAGCACCCGGGCGAATGGGGGCCCGTGGGCTGTCGCCCCCTGCTGCAGCGCGCGGCCCAGCTTGAGGTTCAGGCGGCGGAAGCGACGGGGCACATCGTAGTCGTCGATATCCCGGTAGGCCGCCCGGGCGCGCTCCTGCAGAGCGTGCAACAGCCAGTCACAGCCCGGGCGCTCGTGGGGGCGGATGCGGCCGCGCACGGTGCCCAGCCATTGGATTTCGACCTCGCTGTCCCGCGCCTCGTTGGTGATCCGGGCCAGGGCCGCCACCTGCCTGAGGCGCTTCCTGGGCACCGGCGCAGCGAGGGCCGGCCGGTAGATCCCGAGATTGCTGCGCAGCCGACGCAGGGCGACCCGGAAATCATGCAGCGCCTCCGGGTCGGTATCGCCCTGCAGCCGTTGCGCGGCGGCCCCCGCCGCCTCCAGCAGCGCCCGCCCCATCCGGCAGACCGCCAGGTCCACCGGCAGCGCCAGCAGCCCGGCGGTGTTCGCGGCCTGTTTCACCCGCCCCTCCCGGCATCCGCATCGGTACAGGCGAGTTTAGAACCTATCTCAGAATCCCGCGCGGCCGCAACGGCGGCGGATCTTGCTTTGCGCTAGGGGATTCCCAGGGTGGAGCGAGGCGCGTAGTCGGGTTGTTCTCAATGAATGACAAGCGCCAAAGCAGCGGACAAAGTCCGCCCCCTCCCCCGGGGTCGCGGCCCACGGGGCGCCTGAGACAGGTTCTGGCAGACGCTCCCGGCACGGCACCGTGGGGCGTCCGACTTCGGTCCGGCCCGGGAATGCACCGCGCAGTTTACGGGCATCGGCGGTCCGGTGTCCGCGTGGGTCCCGGTACGCAACAAAGGCTTATCCGGGCCCCGGAGCAGCAGGGACGATGCCCGAATGCCCCCGCCTTGAGTCACGTGGACCGGGCCCGGGACGGCGCCTCCCACCAACCGTCGTCCACCGCCGCCGCCCGGCGGTGGAGCTGGGCGGCTTTGAAGATGTTCAACCAGAGCCCGAACCAACCAAGCGCCAACAGAACACCTGCAGGGTAGGCCCACGGCTGGGGCCACAGTACCGCCATTATCAGCGCCAGCAGCGCCCCGGTCTGGGCCCGGAACTGCCAGCGCATGTGGCGCTCGGGAATGATCGAGCCCATATGGGGCACCGCACCGCGCACGCGCCGGGCACCCCGCAACTGCGTCAGGTGAAGCCAGATGAGAAACGGAACGATCTTGTACAACATGGCGTTCACCAGCGACGCGGCAAAACCCACGATGTACAGTGCCCCCAGCAGCTCTGGCAGACGTTCGCTCAGGACCGGAATATCCCAGACCCGGCACAGCGCCCATAGGATGCTCGCGCCCAGCAGGCTCCCCATGGCCGTGCGCCACAGCTGCAGCGGCACGTCGGGCCGGCTGCGCAACCTGCGGGACTGCAGCCCCAGTGTCCACAGGGCAAACACCGACAGGGCGGCCGCCGCCAGGGCGCCCGCCGGCAGTGCGATCCCGGCTGCGGCCGGCGCGGTAGACGCCGCGCTCATGCCCAGCAGGGCTGCGAGCACCGCCGCCGACAGCGCTGCGGTCAGGGCCCGGGGATAGCCCCTGGCGGCATAGAACATGGGGACGACCTGAAACGCCACACCCATCACCACCGCCGCGATCCATCCGAGAAGCCCCCAGGCGGCGTGCAGATCGGTCAGACTCCGCAGTATGCCGAACGGCGCACCGGCATGCCCGGCGGCCAGGGTCGACCCCAGGCCGGCCGCCACCGCCAGGGCGCCCAGGCCGGCGGCAAAGACCCGTGCGCTGAGCGAGCGCCAGCCGCTGCGACAAACGGCGTAGCCCGCCAGAACCACGAAACTGACGACCGCCGCCACGAGGGCCGCCGCCCCCGCCGCCACGAGCGTCGGGGCGGGCCGCCACAGGCCTGCTGCCAGCAGCACGACCCCCAGCGTCAGCAGGCCGTGGAACACCGCCGCGGCCGATCGGGGCCGGGGGATACCGGTTCCCAGCAGCACCGGAAACAGCTGCAGCAGCGCACCCCACATGGTCATGGTGATCAGGCCCAGCACCAGCAGGTGCGTCATGGCCAGCGCAGCCGGGGTCCACCGGGACGCCAGGGCTGAAGGCCCCGCCGCGGCCAGCAGCAAGCCCGCGACCACCCCGAACCAGGGGGCTGTCAGGAAAAAGCGCAGCGGCACCGCCAATGGCGGCGTCTGAGTCAGATTCAGCCGGGGCGAGTTCATGGGGCGCAGCGTAGCGGCACCGCCCGCAGGCCTGCCTTAACGCAGATCAAGTCGGACAAGGCGCCTGCCCTGGTGTGCCGTGCCCGTTCTGGATGGCCCAGACCGCCGCCTCCAGACGCGAGCGCAGGTTGAGTTTTTTCAGCACATGCTTGACGTGCACCTTCACGGTGTTTTCCGTTATTCCCAGCTGGCGTGCGATCAGCTTGTTGCTCAGACCGGCGGCGATGTATTCGAGGATCTGACGCTCGCGCTCCGTCAGTTCCGCGTCTTCAGTGTCCACGGGGCCGGTTTGCGAGCGCATGGCGTGAGCGAGCATGTCGGTAAGTATTTCGCTGAGCACGACCCGGCCGTGGCTGGCGCTGTCGAGTCTGTCCACCAGGTCCTCGGGCTCCATGTCCTTGAGCAGGTACCCGTCGGCCCCCGCCCGCAGCGCCGCCACCAGGTCCTCCTCGCTGTCGGAGACGGTCAGCATGATGACGCGTACCTGCGGATCCTGCGATTTGACGGCCTTGAGGGCGTCGATGCCCGACATGCCTTTCATCTGCAGGTCCAGGAGCACCAGATCCGGATGGAGTTTCGCCAGCAGGGAAAGCCCTTCTTCCCCGGAGGCCGCCTCACCGACCACGTCAAACCGGGGGTCGAACTCCAGGAGCTGGGCCACGCCTTTGCGAAACAGGGGATGATCGTCAATCACCATGATGCGTCGTGTGTGTTGCAGACCATTCATAGCCTTTTCTCCTCTCGAACGCCGGACGACCCACTCTGACCGGCCGGCCTGAACCTGACTTCGATCCGGGTGCCTCCCGCGTCCCGCGGGACGATGCGCAGCTCGCCCCCCAGACTATGGGCGCGTTCGTGCATGATAGCCAGCCCGTAATGATGGGCCCGTTCGGCGGCTGCCGGCATGCCGATCCCGTCATCGTCCACCGCCACGATCACACTGCCGTCCTCGGCATATTCCATCACCACCCACGCCCGCCGGGCCCGGGCGTGGTGCTGCACGTTGGACAGCGCTTCGCGGATGATCTGCAGGACGTGGATTTCCTGGTTGACGCTCAAGGCACCATGACCCAGGGCGTGGCTGAGGTCGATGGCTATGCCGCTGCGGCAACGGAATTCGTCAACCGTCTGGGCCAGGGCGGGCTCCAGCCCCCGTCCGTCCATCTTGAGGCGGAACGTGGTCAGCAGCTCGCGAAGCTCCCGGTAGGCCCGGGTCAGTCCTTCGCGCAGCTCCTGCACGATCTCCCGGACCGCCGGCTGCTGCTCGGGGTCCAATTGCGATTGGAGCCGCGCCACCTGGATCTTCAGGTAGGAAAGGGACTGGGCCAGCGAGTCGTGAAGCTCACGGGCGATCACCGCACGCTCCTCCAGGAGCAGGAGACGTCGGTTCTGGGTCCGGCGCCGCGTGGTGGCGATGGCAATGGCAACGTGGCGGCCGATGGTTTCGATCAGACGCACCTGCCAGTCGTCCAGGGGGGTGCGTGTATCCACCTCCAGAGTCAGCACCCCGTAACGCTGTTCCTGATCGCTCAGGGGCACCGAAAGCGTGCGCACGACAGCCCCGGCGTCGGTCACCCGGTCCCGGATCCGAGTTCCCTGCAGCTCGGCGCAGTGGCGGCAGTCACCGGGCTTGCAGATCACCGGCCTGCTCCGGGCCGTCTTCAAGGTGGTGGCGAGGGTGAATACATTGTGGCCGGCGCCCTCGGTCAGACAGATCGCGCCGCCGCCGATGCCCAGTTGGCGATGTATCTCGCGAAGGAGCAATGTCAGAGAAGCGTCCGACAAGGGCGTCTCGCTGAGACGGGCCGTCGTGCGATAGAGCAGTTCCAGCGACCGGTTGCGCCGTTCCAGCTCCGCGGTCTTCTCCTGCACGCGGCTTTCCAGATCTTCGTAGCGCCGGGACAGGTCCGCGGCCATGACATTGAAGGCCTGTCCGAGCTGTCCGAGCTCGTCGCCTCCGGCGTGCCGTGCCCTGACCGAGAAGTCCTGCCGGCGGGCGGCACGGGCACAGCTGAGCAGATCCCGCAGCGGAACCAGCACGTCCCCGTACATCATGGACATAGTGAAGTAGGCCACGACGATGGTGAGCAGAAGTGCAAACCCCTGCAGCAGCCTCAGCAGATTGATTTTCGATTCCGCGTCGTTCTCGAGGGTCTTGACCAGATGATCGATATCGCTCACGAACGGCCCGGCCGCCTGTATGTACCGGGCCCGGGCCCGGGCCAGCGCCGGGGCCTGCGTGGACCCGCCCGTATAGGGAGCCAGCAACGGCTTGATGTCCGCGCGCCACTCCGAGGTGACCTGGCGGTAGGCCACCCGCACGGCGTGCCCGCGACTTCTGGGAACCACGTCGGTGAGCTGGGGGCTGAACAGGCGGTCCTCGAAGCCGCGTACGGCACGCGCGATATCTTCACGCTCGCCCGGGCGGCCCCGGTCTTCCAGCAGCGCAGTCGCCACGCGGTAGGCCTGCATCCGCAGGGAGCCGGCCACGTTGATGGCCGCCGCTTCGCCCTTCATCAGTTCGGCCATCACCACGGAGGTGGCCATGCCCACCACCGCCAGCACGACGATGGTGATCATCAGAACGCCAACCCGCCGCAGCAGGGTGTGCCGGGGACGACTCTGCCCGGACCGGTTCGGTGGTGCTACTTCCACTGAATCGGCCTTGCCCGCGGCGGGCTCGACGGCTGCCGGTGCCCATTGTGTTTCTGGCGTTGCCATAGTCACTTATCCAATCTGGTCGGATAACTCTTTGGGGGTACGTGGGGCCTATTCTGCGCCGGTCCCGGGCGCCGGGGATTGATCCAAATCAAGCCCCTGCCAGACCCGCGGGCCTATACCGGACCCAGACGCTGACAAAGCACATGGCACGCGACAGGTCACGGGACCGACTCCGGACACAACCGACCGACAAGGCAAGGGGACGGATATGAGCACTGATTCACTCACCCACACCAAGGGCCACCGCCCTTCCCGCCACGTGCTGACGGACTGGCGGCCGGAAGACGCGGCGTTCTGGGAAAGCAAGGGCAAGGCGATCGCCACCCGCAACCTGTGGATATCGATTCCGGCGCTGCTGCTGGCGTTCTCGGTCTGGCTGGTATGGAGCGCCGTTGTGGTACGGCTCAACAGTATCGGCTTCACGTTCTCCACCAACGAGCTGTTCTGGCTGGCCGCGCTGCCCGGCCTGTCCGGCGCCACCCTGCGCATCTTCTACTCGTTCATGATCCCCATCTTCGGGGGACGAAAATGGACCACTATCAGCACAGCATCGCTGCTCATCCCCGCCCTGTGGATGGGCTACGCGGTCCAGGACACGACGACCCCTTACGGCGTTTTCATCATCATTGCGCTGCTGTGCGGGTTCGGAGGCGGCAATTTCGCCTCCAGCATGGCCAACATCAGCTTCTTCTTTCCCAAGCGCCAGCAAGGCACCGCCCTGGGCCTCAACGCCGGGCTGGGAAATCTGGGTGTGAGCGTGATGCAGTTCGTGGTGCCTCTGGTGATCACGGCCGGCGTGTTCGGCGGGCTGGGCGGCGATCCCCAGACACTGAGCACCGCCGAAGGCGCCCGCCCCCTGTGGCTGCAGAACGCCGGTTTCATCTGGGTCCCCTTCATCGTGCTGACCACCGTGGCCGCGTGGTTTGGCATGAATGACATTGCCTCGGCCCGCGCCTCGTTCCGCGAGCAGGCGGTGATCTTCAAGCGCAAACACCAGTGGCTCATGAGCTGGCTTTATATAGCCACATTCGGCTCGTTCATCGGCTACTCCGCGGGCTTTCCGATGCTTATCAAGACCCAGTTCCCGTCCGTGGACCCCCTGCAGTACGCGTTTCTGGGACCCATGGTGGGCGCGCTGGTGCGTCCCGTGGGCGGCTGGATGGCGGACAAGATGGGGGGAGCCCGCGTCACCCTGTGGAACTTCGTGGTGATGATCGCGGCGGTGGTCGGGGTGCTCTACTTCCTGCCCCTGGGGGACACGGCGGGCAGCTTCTGGGGCTTCTTCGCCATGTTCATGGTGCTGTTCGTCACCACGGGGATCGGCAACGGCTCAACCTTCCGGATGATTCCGGTCATATGCCGCACGACCTATCTGCGGGACGCCGAACAGGAGGGCGTGGACGCCACCATTGCCAAGGCTGCACGCGATCCCGGCATGCGCGCCGCCGCCGTGCTGGGCTTCAGCTCGGCCCTGGCAGCGTACGGGGCCTTCTTCATCCCCAAGGCCTACGGGACATCCATCGCGCTGACCGGAAGTCCGGCTGGCGCCCTGTACACCTTCATCGGCTACTACGTGACCTGCCTGGTCATCACCTGGTGGTTCTATGCCCGCAGGAACGCCGAGGTGCCCTGCTGAGCGTCCGGCGCGGCGGCAGTCATCCGGCGCCGCGGCAGTCATCCGGTCAATCCATGGGTGGGAGATTGAAATGAGCCATTTTCTGGAACGTCTCAAGTTTTTCAAGCATGTCGAGAGCCATTTCTCCAGCGGCCACGGCATCACCACCCGGGAAGACCGGGGCTGGGAGGATGCCTATCGCAACCGCTGGCGCTTCGACAAGGTCGTGCGCTCCACCCACGGAGTGAACTGCACCGGAGGGTGCAGCTGGAAGATCCATGTCAAGAACGGCCTGGTGGCCTTCGAGATGCAGCAGACCGACTACCCGCGCACCCGCCCGGACATGCCCAACCACGAACCCCGGGGCTGCCAGCGCGGTGCGAGCTTCAGCTGGTACCTCTACAGCCCCCACCGGGTGAAGTATCCCATGGTCCGGGGGCGGCTGCTGGAGCTGTGGCGCGAGCAGCGTGATCAGGGCAAGGACCCCGTTCAGGCATGGGCCGCCATCCAGGAGGACGCGGAAAAGCGCCGTTCCTATACGGCGGTGCGCGGCCTGGGGGGCTTCGTGCGGGGCAGCTGGGACGAAGTGACGGAGATCATCGCTGCCGCCAACGTCTACACGGCCCGCCGCCACGGCCCTGACCGCATCATCGGCTTCTCGCCCATCCCGGCCATGTCGATGATCAGCTATGCCGCCGGCTCGCGCTACCTCTCTCTGATCGGCGGCGTCCCCCTGTCCTTTTACGACTGGTACTGTGATCTGCCGCCGGCCTCCCCCCAGACCTGGGGCGAGCAGACCGACGTGCCGGAATCGGCCGACTGGTACAACTCCACCTACATCATCGTCTGCGGCGCCAACCTGCCCATGACCCGCACGCCCGACGCCCACTTCGCCATCGAGTCACGCTACAAGGGCACCAAGATCGTGTCCATGGCGCCCGACTATGCCGAGTACGTGAAATTCGCGGACCTGTGGATGCCCGTGCGCCAGGGCACCGACTCTGCGGCGTTCCTGGCGATGGGGCACGTAGCTCTGAAGGAATTCTACATCGAGCGCCAGGATCCCTATTTCCTGGAATATGCCCGTCAATACACCGACCTGCCGTGCCAGGTGCTGCTGCGCCGCCATGCCGAGGGCTATGTGTCCGACCGGTTCCTGAGGGCGACCGACTTCAGCGACAGCCTGGGTCAGGACAACAACCCTGAATGGAAAACCGTGGTATTCGACGCACGCAGCCGCGCATTCGTCTGCCCCAACGGCTCCATCGGATTTCGTTGGGGGGAGGAAGGCCGCTGGAACCTGCTGCCCCGGGACGCGCGGGACCAGCGCGAGATCGAACCACAGCTGTCTTGCATCGAAGGCCCGGACGAGGTCGTCCCGGTGGCGTTTCCCCACTTCACGCCGGAGCAGGACCAGCTTCTGTATCGCAACGTCCCGGCCCGTCGCATCACCCTGGCTGATGGCAGCGATGCCTATGTGACCAGCGTATTCGACCTCCAGACGGCGCAATACGGCGTCGACCGGGGCCTGGGCGGCGACAACGTCGCCTCCTCCTATGACGACGCCGACGTGCCCTACACGCCGGCCTGGCAGGAGCGAATCACCGGGGTGAAGGCCGCGGACGTGATCCGCACCGGCCGGGAATTCGCCGACAACGCGGCCCGGACGCGGGGCAAGTCCATGGTGATACTGGGCGCGGCGATCAACCACTGGTACCACAACGACATGAACTACCGCGCCATCATGAACCTGCTGCATCTGTGCGGGTGCGTGGGCCAGTCCGGTGGCGGCTGGGCCCACTACGTGGGTCAGGAGAAGCTTCGGCCGCAGGCCGGCTGGGGACCCGTGGCCTTCGCCCTGGACTGGCACCGCCCCTCCAGACAGATGAACGGCACCACCTTCTTCTACTTCCACACAGACCAGTGGCGGTACGAGCGGGTGCCGGCCGACACCCTGCTGGCCCCCACCGCCCGCGCCCGCTACAAGGGGCACCAGCTGGCGGACTACAACGTCGTGGCGCAGCGCCTGGGCTGGCTGCCGTCGGCCCCCCACTTCAACCGCAATCCTCTGGACATCTGTCGGGATGCGGAGGCCGCGGGAGCGCGGGATGAGAAGCAGATCTCCGAGTACGTGGTAGAGCAGCTCAAATCCGGCGACCTGGCGTTTTCAGCCGAGGACATCGACGACCCGGCCAATTTTCCCCGCAATCTTTTCGTGTGGCGGGCCAACCTGCTGGGCTGCAGCGCCAAGGGCCATGAGTATTTTCTAAAACACCTGCTGGGCGCCCAGAACGGGGTCCTGACCGAGGGCACGGAAGGTGCCGCCTGCCGCGAGATCGCCTGGCACGAGACGGCGCCCACCGCCAAGCTCGATCTGCTGGTTGACATCAATTTCCGCCTCAACAGCACGGGCGCCTACTCGGACATTGTGCTCCCCACCGCCACCTGGTACGAGAAGCATGACCTCAACACCACGGATATGCATCCGTTCATCCATCCGCTGTCCGAGGCCGTGTCTCCGGCCTGGGAGAGCAAGACCGACTGGCAGATATTCAAACGCATCGCCCGGCGCTTCTCCGAGCTGGCCCGGACCCATCTTGGAACCCGCAAGGATCTGCTGGCGATCCCGTTGCTGCACGACTCGCCCGACGAGCTGGCCCAGCCCCTGGGAGTACGGGACTGGAAGCGCGGCGACTGCGAGCCGGTGCCCGGAACGTCCCTGCCCAGCCTGAAGGTGGTGGAGCGCGACTACGGGAACACCTACAACAAGTTCATTGCGCTGGGTCCGCTGCTCGTCACGGCAGGGAATGCGGTCAAGGGCATCGCCTGGAAGACGGAGACCGAGTATGCCCAACTGGCGGCGATCAACCGCGTCGTCACCGAGGAGGGCATCAGCAAGGGCATGCCTTCACTGGAGGAGGATATCGCGGTCTGCGACACCATCATGCAGCTCGCTCCGGAGACCAACGGTGAGGTGGCCTACAAGTCCTGGTCTGCGCTGTCGACCAAGACCGGCATCGACCACACCCATCTGTGCAGCGCCCGGCGCGATGACAGGATCCGCTACCGCGACATCCAGGCACAACCACGCAAGATCATCACCGCCCCGACCTGGAGTGGGATCGAGTCCGATGAGGTGAGCTACAGCGCCGGTTACACGAACATCCACGAGCACATCCCCTTCCGCACCCTCACCGGCCGTGCCCAGTTCTATCAGGACCACGAATGGATGCTGGACTTCGGGGAAGGGTTGTGCGCCTACCGGCCGCCCCTGGATCTGAAGGCGCACAACGGGGTACCCGAGTGGCTCAGGGACAAGCCACACCTGGTATTGAACTGGATCACGCCCCACAGCAAATGGGGCATCCACTCCACCTACAATGACAATCTCCGCATGCTGAGCCTGTTCCGGGGCGGCCCTACGCTCTGGCTGGCCGAGGAGGACGCCCACAGCATCGGTCTGAAGGACAACGACTGGGTGGAGGCACTCAACGTCAACGGCGCCACCGTGGCCCGTGTGGTTCTCAGCCAGCGTGTGCCCCGCGGAATGGCGCTGATGTACCACGCCCAGGAAAAGACCGTCAACGTGCCGGGCTCACCGACCACCGGAAAGCGCGGCGGGATCCTCAACAGCGTGACCCGGGTAGTGGTCAAGCCCACCCATATGATCGGTGGCTACGCCCAGCTCTCCTATGGTTTCAACTACTACGGCACCGTGGGATCGCAGCGCGACGAGTACGTCGTCGTGCACAGGCTGGACGACAGCCAGATCGACTGGCTGGAGCGGCCCCTCACCCCTGAGCGTGAAGCGGCGCCGGATCCGGAAGGCGTCGGACACCGGCCCTGGAACGGGAGACTGTCATGAAAGTGCGTGCTCAAATTGCGATGGTGCTCAACCTGGACAAATGCATCGGCTGCCATACCTGCGCGGTTACCTGCAAGAACGTGTGGAGCAACCGAAAGGGTCTGGAGTACGCCTGGTTCGGAAACGTGGAAAGCAAGCCCGGGGTGGGCTATCCGCGGAACTGGGAGGATCAGGACCAGTGGAACGGCGGCTGGGTGAAGCGCCACGGAAAGCTGGAGCTGCGCGCCGGGGGACGGGCGCGGAGGCTGATGAATATTTTCGCCAATCCGGACCTCCCGGAGATCGACGATTACTACGAGCCGTTCGATTTCGACTATGCCCACCTGCAGACGGCGCCGCTGTCCGAAGCGGCGCCCACCGCCCGCCCTCGCTCCCAGATCGACGGCAGCCGTATGGAGAAGATCCAGTGGGGCCCGAACTGGGAGGACGATCTGGCAGGCGAGTTCAGCGAGCGCAGCCGGGACCGCAACTTCGACGGCATCCAGAAGCAGATGTACGCGGAGTTCGAGAACACTTTCCACATGTACCTGCCCAGACTGTGCAACCACTGCCTCAATCCCGCCTGTGTCGCCGCCTGTCCATCCGGGTCCATGTACAAGCGTGAGGAGGACGGCATCGTGCTGGTGGACCAGAACAAGTGCCGGGGCTGGCGCATGTGCATCAGCAGCTGTCCGTACAAGAAGGTGTTCTACAACTGGGAATCGGGAAAGGCAGAGAAGTGCCTGATGTGCTATCCGCGGGTGGAGTCCGGGATGCCGCCCAATTGCGCCGAGGCATGCGTGGGCCGCATACGCTACGTCGGCGTGGTGCTGTATGACGCCGACCGCATCCTGGAGGCGGCCGGCGCCGACCGCGATCAGGATCTGTACGATGCGCAGCTGGACGTGTTTCTCGATCCCAACGACCCGGAGGTGGTGCGGCAGGCGGCGGCGGACGGGGTGCCCGAGGCCTGGGTGGAGGCTGCGCAGCGTTCGCCGGTATGGAAGATGGCCATGGAGTGGAAGATCGCCTTCCCACTTCATCCCGAGTTCCGCACGCTGCCCATGATGTGGTACGTACCCCCCCTTTCGCCGGTCCAGGCCCAGATCGACCAGGGCGCTCTGCCGACCGAAGCCGACGGCGTCATACCCCGGGCCGAGGCCATGCGCCTCCCGGTCCGCTATCTGGCCAACCTGCTCACCGCCGGAGACACCGGGCCGGTGCTCAGCGCGCTCAACCGGCTGATCGCCATGCGCAGCTACCAGCGTTCCCTGCGGGTCGGGGGCACGGGCGATGCCACGGTGCTGGAGCGGGCGGGTCTGACGGAGGAACAGGCCGCGGAGATGTACCGCTATCTGGCCATCGCGGACTACGACGACCGGTTCGTGATACCCACCGGACACGAGGAGCTGCGCCAGGACGATGCCTACGCGTTCCAGGGGGCCAACGGCTTCAGCGCCGGCAACTGCAGCGTGGGCGGCGGCTCGGCATTCTCGGTGTTCTCCGAACGATCCCGGGAAACCGAGCACACCCTGGTTTTCGTGCCGCCCCCCGGCCACGGCAAGCCGTGAACGCGGCGGTCGAGCGGCTTGGTCCGACACCGCGAGTCAGGAGAGAAACCATGGAATTGTACAAGGCGCTTTCTAGACTGCTCGACTATCCTGAAAAAGCGCTTCAGGAGCATCTCGACGAGGTGCGCACCCTGATCGAGGACAGCGGGACGCTGAGCCCCGACGAGCGCAGGGGGCTGCAGGCCCTGGCGGACTGGATAAGCATGCACCGCCTCATCGAAGTACAGGCTCTTTACGTGCAGACCTTCGATGTGACGCCCGAGCACAGCCTCCACCTGACCCACCACGTCTTCGGCGAAAGCCGCGAGCGGGGACCGGCCCTGGTGGACCTGTCCGAACACTACAAGGCCGGCGGGCTGGACGCCCGCACCGGCGAGCTGCCCGACTACCTGCCCCTGGTCCTGGAATACCTGTCCACCCTGGACGATTTCCAGGCCCGCCTGTTCCTGCATGGAATGGTGGAAGTACTCGAAGCGCTCGCCGGCCGGTTGGAGGCCCTGCACAACCCCTACGCGCCGGTTTTCCGTGTGCTGTCGCATCGGGGCCGCCTGGGCAATCCCGCCGACCCCGCCGAATCGGACCGGGCGGCCCGGCTTGCGGGCGGCTGATCGTCAACTCCATACGGGAGAACACCAGTGATGAACCTGCAAGACTTTCTCTACGGCGTCTACCCCTACCTCGCGGGAACGGTGTTTCTGGTGGGCAGTCTGCTGCGCTTCGACCGCGACCCCTACACCTGGAAGAGCGATTCCAGCCAGCTGCTGTCGAAAAGGCACCTGCGCCTGGGCAGCAACCTGTTCCACGTGGGAATTCTCAGCATCTTCCTGGGACATCTGGTGGGGCTGCTCACACCCCATGCCCTGTTCCGCGCGGTTGGAATATCGGATCTGGCGCACCAGTACGTGGCCATCATCGCCGGCACGATTTTCGGCGTGATGGCGATGGCCGGTGGCATTCTGCTCTGGCGCCGGCGTGTGGGCAACTCCCGGGTGCGGGCCGCCGGGAAGTCCTCGGACCTTTTCATCCTCACCTGGCTGCTGGTGACCCTGGGGCTGGGACTGTCCACAATACCGTTCTCCTTGTGGCATGCCGGCCACGGCAACCCGGAGGTGATGGTTTCCCTGGCTGAATGGGCTCAGAGCGTGGTGACCTTCCAGCCGGATCCGGCCCTGCTCGCGTCGGTGGACACCGTGTTCAAGATCCACATCTTCTTTGGAATGACCGTCTTCCTGCTGTTCCCGTTCACGCGCCTGGTGCATATCTGGAGCGCGCCGTTCGGCTATCTGGTGCGGGCCTACCAGATCGTGCGGATGAAGCGGCCGGCGCTGCGGTGAGGGTCGGGTCCGGCGACCCTCAGTCTTCGACCAGATTCCCCACCGCCGCCTCGGCTTCGGGGTCCTCGCGGTGCCAGATGAAGATCTCGTACGCGGCAGACTGCCCCGGACGGGTCAGGTAGAGGAAGCCGTCTTCGGTCAACATGCCGTACAGGGGAAACGGCTCCCGTCGGTGCAGCATGCGCACATACTGGCCGGGCTGCAGGGTCTCGAGCGCCTCCAGCACCCGTTCCAACGGTTCCGGCGCCGCCAGGGCGCTCACATCCAGCCGGATTTCCCTGTCCATCGGCGAGGTCCTCATCCGACGGCGTCGCCACGGCCGGCGGCCGGGGCCCGGCTCAGCCTCCGGGCCAGCGGGCCGGCCTGCTCCCCGAGCAGCTGGTCCCCCATCGGATAGAGCACCTGCTCCTCCCGGGCGTTGTGCTGATGCATCATGATAAGCAGGGTCTCCGACAGGCCCATATAATCACCGGCGTCGTGGGCCCGGGCCGCCTGCGCCATGGCATGGAAAAGCTCTCTCATCTGGTTGTGCTCCAGACGCATCACGCTGGTGGGGCCCAGGTTTGCGCCGGCCCGGGCCTCCATCGCGGGGAACAGCGCCGTTTCCTCATGGTGGAAATGGCGTTCCATGGCCTGTACGAACCGCTCCAGCGCCTGCTCCAGGCTCGACCAGTCGCTGTCAGCCGCGGCCTGGTCGGCAGCGGCGAACAGGTGATCGCAGCTTCGGTGATCGGCGCTCAGAACCTCAACGATGCTGTTCATGGGGTTATGCTCCGCCTGTGGAATGGGAGCCCTACTATCGTGGGCGCAGCGGCGGTCTGCCTTAACCTGGGTCAAGCCGCGTGCGTCGGACGGCCGCCTGGGGTTAGAATGAGCGCCATCCCTGCTTTTGCATCGGCAACGAACCGCCTTCGACCACTGTCCATGACAGAATCAACGGATATCGACACGGAACTGCGCGAGTCCTACCTGTTCTCCAGCCTGGACGAGTCGCAGCTCGATCGGGTCAAGCGGAGCCTGCGTATACTGCAGCTCACGGAAGGCCAGCACCTGTTCGATCACGGGCAGAACGCAGACCGGTTCTTTCTGGTGCGCCGCGGCCAGATCAAGCTCTACCGCATCTCCATGGAGGGCGCGGAAAAGGTCGTGGAAATCGTCCAGCCGGGCGAGAGCTTCGCCGAGGCCATCATGTTCATGGACCGTCAGACCTATCCGGTCAGCGCGGACGCCCTGACCGAGGCCGAGCTGTTCGCCTTCGACAGCAGGATCTATCGCACCCTGCTGCGGGAATCGGTGGAAACCTGCTTCCAGCTGATGGGCGCCATGAGCATGCGCCTGCGCCTGCGGCTCAATGAGCTCAATGCGCTCACCCTGCAGAACGCCACATTCCGCCTCGCCCACTACCTGCTCAGCCGTATTCCGGAAAGCGGCGGCGCCGCTTCGACCATCGAGCTTCCCGCGCCGAAGAACATCATCGCCTCGCGATTGTCCATCCAGCCGGAGACCCTGTCCAGGATCCTGCACAACCTGAGCAGACAGAAGATCATCACCGTCCAGGGCCGCTCCATTCAGATCCATGACCGTGAGCGCCTGGCGTCTTATCTGGGCTAGCAGGCTGTTGAAAAACAGCCCGCCGGGGGCCGCGGGGACGCGCCGCTCCCACCATAGCGGACCTTCGGCCAGACCCTGGCAAGCCCGCTCCCCCGCAAGCCGCGCGGGATCATAAGATAGGTTCTAGAAACGCCACCCCCCGCCCACACCGGCGCCGCCGACGAAGCCGCCGCCGGTGAAGGCGCCGATCAGTGCGGTGAGCGCCGTCCACAGCACCGCCAGAATCAGAACCGCCGGCACGGCCGCCACTGCCCATTTCACCATGAACGTGACCATGGACATGAACGGCATGCGCACGTCGACCACCACCACCCGGCGCTCCTCGTCGTCGGACATCGCTGCTGCTCCCGCTGGCGTGTTTGTTGATCGAGTACCGGCTGCGCCGGTCGCTCACGGGCACCGCCCCGCCGCGCGCCCGTAGATCTCAGCATCCTCGGCGCTGAAGCAGCAGGCGATGATGCGTTCAAACCAGGATTCATGTTCGCGCATCACGCCAATGGCGATGCGGGCGGCGGCCTCCCTGGGGTAGCCGT
>DATFLG010000145.1:0-4516 GCA_035267985.1 Gammaproteobacteria bacterium
ACCACTCTCCAGAGTCAACCCAGCCGCCGCGGTCCTTTTGCCTGAGCGTTTCCGAGCGAGTTGCGCCTTCGGCGTCCTGCGGTTCCGCAGGCTCTCTCCCACGCCGGCTATCTGGTTGAACGCCCCACTATATACGCCGCGTTCACGTAAACCAACCCCCCGGCCCCAATCCCGGACAGGGCAGGCGGTTATCAGCCGGGCCGCGATGCTGTCCCCGACAGCGGCCCTGGACCGGCCGCAGCGTCAGCCGGCCCCGTGGTCAGGGGTTCTGTCCGGGGTGCCGGGGCCGGGGTCGTCGAAGTAATCCTCGAAGACGGCCTCGGCCTCGTCGATTGTCCCGCCCCGGGGACCGGCCGGCTCAATGGCCCGGCCGATGGTCACGATGAGTCCGATCACGTGGTCCTCGGGCAGATTGATCACGCCGGCCACCGCGTCGAAATCGAAGCCGGTCATGGGACAGGAGTCGTAACCCAGCTCCCGCGCCGCCAGCATCAGGGTCATGGCCGCGATACCGCACGAGCGCATGGCCTCGTCGCGCTGGCCCGGCGCATTGCCGCCGTAGAAGCCCTTCAGGGTGCGCACCATGGCCTCGGTGACCCGCTCGGGCACATGGCGCCAGTAGCGGGCCGGGTCTCTGTCCCAGGCGTTGAGATCCGCGCAGATCACCACCAGCAGGGAAGCGTCCGTCATCTGGGCCTGATTCCAGGCCGCCTCGCGGATCCGGGCGCGCCGCTGCGGATCCCGCACCAGAACGAAACGCCAGTTCTGGATATTGAAGGCGGTGGGCGACAGCCGGGCCAGTCGCAGCAGCTCGTCCACCTCCCGCTCGGTCAGCCGATGCAGGGGATCGAAGCGCTTGACGGCCCGACGCGACTCAATGGCCTCACGCACGTCCATAGTTGCTTAAGAAACCTCCGCAAGCCCGTAGCGCAGGGAAGATGAGCGGACGGCCCGGACCCGCCGGGCGGTGACTGGCCTCCATTATAGAAGGGGCATCCGGCCCTGTCGCGGGGCAGGGCCCGGCGGGCGCTGCGCTGCTTGTGCTATATACTCGGGTCATCACGGTCTTGAAGGGCCCGCGGCAACCGGGAGACCCGTTCGGTGCGCGATGACCGATGACCAGCGAATCAGCGTAACGGGGGCGCTGATTCTCGCAGCGCTCACCCTCGCTGCGGGCATCGCGGTGTTCGTGGTGATGCAGCGCCAGTCCCAGCAGGTGCTCAACCGCAGCCTCCAGATGTCCCTGCAGGCGCGCTCGTCGAACCTGGCGGACACGATACACCGCGGCGTGCGGCACGCCCGGACAGTCGCCAGCCCGCCGTTCCTGCTGACCCGGCTGAAAGCCCTCAACCGGACACCCGACGACCCGGACGCCCGAGCCGCCCTGGCCGAGGCCGCGCAGTCCCTTGTCGCCAACGGCTTCTCCGCCATCGCCTTCTTCGATCGCCGGGGCGATGAAATCGGCACCTGGGGCAGGTTCGCGGAACGCCCGCAGTTGCGCATGGCCCTCCATACCACGCCGCCGGCCTGGCTGCTACAAGCCGGCGGAATCCTCCTGCACGTGGAGGTGCCCATAACCGACGGAGGCCGGGCCCTCGGGCATGTGGTGACCGAGGCCCGCCTGCCCGCCGTGGAGGCCCTGTTCGCCCATGTGCGCAGCCTGGGGAAGACGGGAGATCTGGCCCTTTGCTCGCCCCTGGCGGACGCCGCGCGCATGACCTGTTTTGCCACCACCCTGACCCACCATGTCTTCCCCTCCATTGCCCGACGCCGGGACGGGGCGCCCCTGCCCATGAGCTACGCCCTGGACGGACAACAAGGCGTGATCACTACCCGGGACTACCGCGGCCAGCAGGTGAAGGCGGCCTACGCCCCGGTGGACCATCTGGGCCCGGGTCTGGTCCTGAAGATGGACACGGCGGAACTGTATGCGCCGGTCACCCGCCAGCTGCGGTTCATTGTTCCGCTGCTTGCGGCCCTGCTGCTGCTCGGGGCGGCACTTCTGCGCTGGCAGGTGCTGCCCCTGGTGCGCAAGCTGGTCAGCTCCGAGCGCCTGGCCCGCGAGAGCATGGCGCGCCTCCAGGACAGCGAGGCGCGGATACGCGCCATCTTCCAGGGGGTGCCAGACGCTCTGATCACCCTGGACGAGACCGGACATGTGGAATCCGTCAACCCCGCCGCCGAGCGTGTCTTCGGCTACCCGCCGAGCACCCTGGTGGGCACCGCGGTCGCCCGGCTGATCCCGGGCATGGAGGCCTCCCTGTGGAGCACCCACACGGGCGGCGCCCGCGCGTCGTCCGGCGGGCGCGAGGTCATCGGTCTGCGCAGGGACGGCAGTGAAGTCCCTCTGGAGCTCCACGTCAGTCACATGCTCCTGGCCGATCGGCAACGCACGGTCTGCGCCCTGCACGACATCACCCAGCGCAAGACGAACGAGCAGCGCATCCTGCAGCTGGCCAGCCACGATCCGCTCACGGGCCTGCCGAACCGCACACTGCTCGGCGACCGCATCGAGCAGGCCATCGCCCACGGCCGGCGCAACCGCAGCGGAGCGGCGGTGCTGTTCATCGACCTGGACCACTTCAAGACCATCAACGACTCTCTGGGCCACGAGACCGGCGACCGGTTGCTGCGCGCCGTGGGCGCGCGCATCGCCGATCAGCTGCGCGAAGCCGACACCGTCGCCCGCCAGGGCGGGGACGAGTTCATCGTGGTGGTGCCGGGCGTGGCTCACGCCGACGACGCGGCCCTGGCCGCCGAGAAGATTCTCGCGGCCCTGGGCGAGCCCTTCCGGGTGAACGGGCGCGAGCTGCACACCAGCGCCAGCATCGGGGTCAGCCTGTTCCCGGATGACGGCGATACGGTGCGGGCGCTGCTGCAGAGCAGTGACACGGCCATGTATCACGCCAAAGCCGCCGGCAGGGGCATCTATCAGTTCTTCACCCCGCGGATGAACGCCATGGCCGCCGAACGTCTCACCCTGGAATCCAGGCTGCGCCGGGCGGTGGAACGTGAAGACCTCAGCCTGCACTATCAGCCCGTCGTCGACCTGACCAGCGGACGCATCGCCAGCGTCGAGGCACTGCTGCGCTGGCGCGACGCAGACGGCGTCTGGATCCCCCCCGCGAAGTTTGTACCCATCGCAGAGGATATCGGCCTGATCGAGCCCATCGGACACTGGGTGCTGCACACAGCCTGCCGGCAACTCAACGCCTGGCTGGCGGCCGGCCTGATTCCCGGCCGCATGGCGGTGAATCTGTCCCTGCGCCAGCTGCGCGGGCATGCTGCCGTGGAATGGATCGGCCGGGTTCTGGAAGACAACGGTGTGGCCGCCCGGCACCTGGAGCTGGAGATCACCGAAAGCGTGCTGATGGACAATCCCGAGCACACCATCGCTCTGCTGGATGAGCTTGGCGAAATGGGTGTGCAGCTGTCCATCGACGATTTCGGCACCGGCTATTCCAGCCTGAGCTATCTCAAGCGCCTCCCCATACACCGGCTCAAAATCGATATGTCCTTCATCCGGGACGTGGTGAGCGACAGCGACGATGCGGCCATCGTCGGCGCCATTCTGGCCATGGCCCACAGCCTGGGGCTGCGGGTGGTGGCCGAGGGGGTGGAAACCGAAGGACAGTGGAGATTCCTGCGGGCCCGGGGCTGCGACGAATACCAGGGTGATTACTTCAGCCCGCCGATGTCCGGCGAACAGATCGCCCTGCTGCTGCCCCGGAGCAGGGCTGCGACCTGACGCCGGTACGTCGCCCCGGGGATACGGCTTCAGTCCACATGGCGGCTGCGCGCCACCCAGGGCCCGATGGTCAGGCCTTGCACCAGGATGGAGAACACCACCACCGCGTAGGTGATGGTGACGATCAGGTCGCGCTGGGGACTGGGCGGCACGGACAGGGCCAGCGCCACGGAAATCCCGCCCCGCAGCCCGCCCCAGGTGAGAATGGACACCACCCGCGCGGTGTCCCGGCTGCCGGACTCGGTGATCGCCACGGGAATGCCCACGCTCACCGCCCGGGCCAGCAGCACCACCGGAATCATCACCAGCCCGGCGATCACGTAATGGCCCTTGATGGTGATCTGCAGCACTTCCAACCCGATGAGCACGAACAGCACTGCATTGAGCACCTCGTCGATCAACTCCCAGAACAGATCCAGGTGCTCCCGGGTGCGCTCGGACATGGCCAGCTGGCGGCCGTGATTGCCGATCAGCAGGCCGGCCACCACGATGGCGATGGGCCCGGACAGCCCCAGGTAGTCGGCCAGATCGTAGCCGCCCGCCACCAGGGCCAGGGTCAGCAGGGCCTCCACCTGATAGTTGTCCACGCTCTTGAGCATGAAATACGCAACCCCGCCGGCCACCAGGCCGAAGGCCGCGCCGCCGAGGGCTTCGTGGGCGAACAGCGCCACCACCCGCCCCGCGGTGGGCTCGTGCCCCCCCAGGGCTATCTCCAGAATGATGACGAACAGCACCACCCCCACGCCGTCGTTGAACAGGGATTCCCCC
>DATFLG010000146.1:0-3794 GCA_035267985.1 Gammaproteobacteria bacterium
GGATTTCTCCAGCCCCCGTACAACGCCCGGCTGAACTACGCGGCGTTCGACTTCTCCAATGACAACCGATTCACCGGACGGGCCCGCAGCCTGGGCTATGCCGGGAAGCTCGGCCTGGTGTATCGGGTCAACGACCGGCTCACGGTGGGGGCAGCCTACCATTCACAGACCCGGCTCAACGACATGTCCACCGACGGGGCCGCTCTCGCGGCCAACATGAGCGTGGGCGGCACGCCCTACAACCTGCCGCTGCAGGGTGAAATCAAGGTCCTGGACTTCCAGTGGCCGGCCACATTCGGCGTCGGTCTGGCCTGGCGGCCTGTCCCACGCTGGATGCTGGCCGCGGACGTGAAGTACATCCGATGGGCGGACACCATGACGGACTTCAAGATGCGCTTCACCGCCAGCCAGTCCCCGGCCAATGACCTGTCGGGACAGTTCGGGCCGGCCGGGGACCTGCGGGGGCAGTCTCTGGAAGCCGTCCTCCACCAGAACTGGCGCAACCAGACCGTTCTGGCCCTGGGGGCCGCCTATCGAGCGACCCCGGCCCTGACCCTGCGCGCCGGTGTCAATGTGGCCGACAATCCGGTTCCGGACACCCTGGTCAATCCCCTGTTCCCGGCCATCGTCGAAGATCATCTGACGGCCGGGTTCAGCTATGCCTTCGACCGCCGGGAGGCGGTGCATTTTTCCTTCACCCGGGCCCTGCCCCAGTCGGTCACCAATGCCAATCCCGACGTCAGCCCGGTTCCCATCCACATCCGCCATGCCCAATGGAACTGGCAGGCTTTGTACAGCCTGCATTTCTGAGGCGGGCGGGCTAGGTCCCGCCCGGAACGTGGTGGTAAACTGAGCCCCATTCGTGAGAGTGCCCCTGGGACGAGGCAGTTATGGCAGGACACAGCAAATGGGCGAATATTCAACATCGCAAGAACGCCCAGGATGCCCGGCGCGGCAAGCTTTTCACGCGCCTGATCCGTGAGATCACCATCGCCGCCCGTCAGGGCGAGCCGGATCCGGCAGCCAATCCCCGCCTGCGCCTGGCGGTGGACAAGGCCCAGGCGGCCAACATGCCCAAGGACACCATCGAGCGGGCTATCAAGCGCGGCGCCGGCGAACTGGAGGGTCAGAGCTACGAGGAGGTCCGCTACGAGGGCTACGGCCCGGGCGGCGCGGCCGTGATGGTGGACTGCATGACCGACAACCGTAACCGGACGGTGGCTGAGGTCCGGCATGCGTTCAGCAAGTTCGGGGGCAATCTGGGCACCGACGGCTCCGTG
The DNA here is from genome assembly GCA_035267985.1 of Gammaproteobacteria bacterium. GTDB lineage: Bacteria > Pseudomonadota > Gammaproteobacteria > DATFLG01 > DATFLG01 > DATFLG01. Next base: position 1,281 of record DATFLG010000146.1, read on the forward strand.
GCCTTCCTGTTCACCAAGGCCGGCGTGCTGAGCTATCCGGCCGGCAGCGATGAGGACGCCATCATGGCGGCCGCCCTGGAGGCCGGGGCCCGGGACATCGTCACCAACGAAGACGGGTCCATTGACGTGTTGAGCGAGCCCGACGAATACGTCAACGTCAAGGAAGCCATGATCGGAGCCGGATTCGAGCCCGAGCATGCCGAGGTGACCATGCGGGCGGACACGTCCAGCCCCCTGGAAGGCGAAGACGCCGAAAAGATGATCAAGCTCCTGGACATGCTGGAGGAACTGGACGATGTCCAGAACGTGTACTGCAATGCGGACATATCCGACGAGGTGCTGGCAGCGCTCTGATCCGTATCCGCGGACGGATGCCTTCACGGGGAGGGCGCGGGGCTGACCGGGTCCGTGCGCATACTGGGGATCGATCCGGGCTCCCGCATCACCGGCTATGGGGTCATCGACAGCGACGGGGTCCGCTCCGTCCGCGTGGCCAGTGGCAGCATTCAGGTCGGTGGTGCCAACCTCGCCGAGCGCCTGGGCAGCATCTTCGAGGCCCTGGGGACGGTGATCGACCGCCACCAGCCCGCAGAGATGGCCATCGAGCGCGTGTTCATGCATCGCAATGCCGACTCGGCCCTGAAGCTGGGCCAGGCCCGCGGCGCGGCCATTTGCGCCGCGGTCGACCGGGCCCTGGCGGTGCACGAGTACAGTCCCAGCGAGATCAAGCAGGCGGTGGTGGGCGGCGGCAGTGCCGCCAAGCTTCAGGTCCAGCATATGGTTCGGGCGCTGCTCGGCCTGGATGCCCGGCCCCAGGCCGACGAGGCCGACGCCCTGGCGGTGGCCCTGTGCCACTGTCACATCCGCCGCACCCTGGCCCGGGTCCCGGGCGTGCGCGGCAGCCGACGGGGGCGGTTGAGATGATCGGGTTCCTGCGCGGCAAGCTGCTGGCCAAGAGTCCCCCCAGTCTGCTGCTGGACGTGCACGGCGTGGGCTACGAGGTGGAAGCGCCCATGACGACCTTCTACGACCTGCCCGAGATCGGTGCCGAGGTGGTCCTGCACACCCACCTGGTGGTGCGCGAGGACGCCCATGTCCTGTACGGGTTCACCCGCGCCACCGACCGGGCCCTGTTTCGCAGCCTGCTGCGGGTCAACGGGGTCGGAGCACGGCTGGCCCTGGCCATTCTCTCGGGCATGGAGGCGGGTGCGTTCACCCGCTGCGTGCACGAGGGCGACACTGCCGCGCTCACCCGGCTGCCGGGGGTGGGCCGCAAGACCGCCGAGCGGCTGGTGGTGGAGATGCGCGACCGGCTGCCGGGGGTTGGCGGTGGCGACGGCGAGCGTGGCACCGTGGAACGCGCGTCGGAGGATCCCGTGGAGGAGGCCGTGGGCGCTCTCATGGCCCTGGGCTACAAGCCCCAGGAGGCGAGCCGGATGGTGCGGGCAGTGGAGGCCACCGGCCTGGTGGCCGAGGAGATCATCCGACGGGCGCTGCAGGCCAGTGTCCGCTGAGGGGAGCCCGGGATGGCCTCGGATCGACTGATTTCCGCCACGGAGACCGCCGAGGACGAACGACTGGAGCGGGCGATACGCCCGCGCCGCCTGACGGACTATGTGGGCCAGAGCCAGGTCCGCGAGCAGATGGAGATCTTCATCGGCGCCGCCCGTGCGCGGGACGAGGCCCTGGATCATGTGCTGATCTTCGGCCCCCCGGGGCTGGGCAAGACCACCCTGGCCCATATCATCGCCAATGAGATGGGCGCCCAGCTTCGTCACACCTCCGGGCCGGTGCTGGAGCGTCCGGGGGACCTGGCGGCGCTGCTCACCAACCTGGAGCCCCGGGATGTGCTGTTCGTGGACGAGATCCACCGCCTCAGTCCGGTGGTGGAGGAGATCCTGTATCCGGCGCTCGAAGACTATCAGCTCGACATCGTGATCGGCGAAGGTCCGGCTGCACGCTCCATCAAGCTGGAGCTGCCGCCGTTCACCCTGGTGGGCGCCACCACCCGGGCCGGGTTGCTGACCTCCCCGCTACGGGACCGGTTCGGCATCGTGCAGCGCCTGGATTTCTATACGACGGCCGAGCTGGCCAGCATTCTGGCCCGCTCGGCCCATATCCTCGGAGTGACCATGGACGAGGCGGGGGCCCTGGAGCTGGCGGGGCGGTCCCGGGGAACGCCCCGCATCGCCAACCGGCTGCTGCGCCGGGTGCGGGACTATGCCCAGGTCAAGGCGGGCGGCGCCATCGACGCGCAGGTGGCACGCAAGGCCATGGAACTGCTGAACGTGGATGCCCGGGGCTTCGACACCATGGACCGCAAGCTCCTGCTCAGTCTCATCGAGAAGTTCGGGGGCGGGCCCGTGGGCGTGGACAGCCTGGCGGCGGCCATCGGCGAGGAGCGCGGCACCATCGAGGATGTCCTGGAGCCGTTTCTCATCCAGCAGGGCTTCATGATGCGCACGGCCCGCGGACGGGTGGCCACCCGCCACGCCTACCTGCACTTCGGATTCA
>DATFLG010000147.1:0-9378 GCA_035267985.1 Gammaproteobacteria bacterium
CGCCGGGGCCGCCCAGGGCCTCCCGGGCCGCCGTCATCATCCGCCGTCCCCCCAGGGCATGGACGTTCAACATCCACACCCCCAGGTCCGCCGCCGCCTGGCAGGCCCGACCCACCGTGTTGGGGATGTCGTGGAATTTCAGGTCCAGGAACACGTCGAATCCCCGGTCCGCCAGCTGCTCCACAAGGCGGGGGCCGGCCCGGGTGAACAGCTCCTTGCCCACCTTGAGCCGGCACAGCCCCGGCTCGAGCCGCGACACCAGCTCCAGGGCCGGCTCGGCCGCCGGAAAGTCCAGGGCCACGATGATCCGGGGCTTGTGGGCGTGTCCGGTGGTCATGGATCAATACCTGTCATCAGGGGCGGAGCCAGCGGCTCGGCCTGTATGCTTGAATCATGCATTCCGCGGTCTCCGACAAGCTCACCTGAATACAGCATCTCTATTAGACGCCAGAATCATGCCACGCGCCTTCAATTCCATTGCGTGTTTTTCGTATCTTCCACGGCGTATTCGATCATTTCCCTTCCGTGGATTCCGTGGCTCTTCTTTTCCCCGGATTACGCTGGCGCTAATCCGGGCTACGACCCGTCCGTGTCCGCCGTGCGTTCCGTGGCGCTTTTGACTTTCTCCCTTCCGTGGATTCCGTGGGTTCCGTGGCTCTTTTTTCCCCGGATTACGCTGGCGCTAATCCGGGCTACGACCCGCCCGTGTCCGCCGTGCTTTCCGTGGCGCTTCTGACTTTCTCCCTTCCGTGGATTCCGTAGGTTCCGTGGCTCTTTTTTCCCCGGACTACGCTGGCGCTAACCCGGGCTACGACTCGTCCGTGTCCGCCGTGCTTTCCGTGGCGCCTTCGACTTTCTCCCTTCCGTGGATTCCGTGGGTTCCGTGGCTCTTTCTCCCCCCGGATTACGCTGGCGCTAATCCGGGCTACGGCTCGTCCGTGCTTTCCGTGTTTTCCGTGGCGCCTTTTCCCGGCTTCCGGCTGCTCACTCGCCCTCCACGCCGTGGATGGGCTTGATGGTATTCCAGCGTTTGCAGCTCGGGCACTGCCAGTGCAGGGACTTGCCGGCAAACCCGCAGTTGAGGCACTTGTAGACAGGCTTGTCCTCCAGCAACTGGCCCACCAGGCTGCGCAGGATCAGCAGATTCTCCCGCGCCTCCCCCTCGCTGTAACCGAGGTTCAGCTCGATCAGCCTTTCCAGGCCCCTCACGGACGGGCGGCGTTTGAGCTGGTCGGCGATGAACCGGGCGGCCGCGGCTTCTCCCTGCTGGCGGACAAGCAGCTCCGCCAGCGTCAGCATGGGCGAGACACCGTCGTAGCGCTCGAGCACATGATAGAGGTAGTCGATCATCGCGCCCGGGTTGCCCTGCTCCTCATAGCAGGCGCGCATGGACGGGATCACCTCCGGGAGGAACTCGATGTCCTGCTCCGCGACCCGCCGGTAGGCCCGGATCGCCCCGCGCCAATCCCCCGCCTCCCGGGCCATATCCCCCTGCATCATGCTCGCCCGCACGCAGTTGCGGTCGTGGGACAGGGCCCGCTTGACCATCTGCTGGGCCCGCCCCTGGTCGTGGGCCCCCAGGGCCTCGTCAGCGAGCTCGCAGTAGAACTGCGCGATGGTCGGGCTCATGGGCTGGCCGGTCATGGATTCCAGCTGGCGCGCCGTGCGGATGGCCCGCTCCCAGTCTTTCTCCTGCTGGTAGATGGCCAGCAGCTGGCGGGAGGCGACCGCGGTGTGCACGTTGTTTTCTATGAGCTCCTGGAACAGGCTTTCGGCCCGATCGAACAGCCCCGCCCGCATATAGTCCTGCCCCAGCTCCAGCAGGGCGTCGGTGCGCTGTTGCTTGCTCAGGGTCGGGCGGGCGATCAGGTTCTGGTGGATACGGATGGCCCGGTCCACCTCCCCTCTGCGCCGGAAAAGGTTGCCCAGGGCCAGGTGGGTCTCCACCGTGTCGCTGTCCACCTCCAGCATCCGGATGAACACCTCGATGGCTTCATCGGGCTGTTCGTTGAGGAGGTAGTTGAGACCCTTGAAGTAGTCTGCGCTGAGCTCGGCGCCCCGGCGCCCGGGGGCGGCGTCACTGCTGCGTCGTGCCATGAACCAACCGGACGCCGCAGCCACCGGCAGCAGCAACCACAGGAGTTCGTGCATGGTCAGTGGGAATCTTTGAGGGGAATGGCCCGCAGGTTCGAGACTTCCTTCTCAGCGTTCTGGACCTGCTTGTGCAGACGATGCACCTGGCGCTTGAGGCGCACCACCATGCCCAGACTCACCAGTACGCCGAGTACCGCGCCCAGCGCGAGCGCGCCCACCACAACGAGCGCCAGAGGCAGCTGCAGGGTCCCGAAATAGTAATTGAGGGGGACGGCCCCGGCGTTGAGCACTGCGAAGGACAGTCCCATGACGAGCAGGACAAGGAAGACGATGGTCACCAGAATACGGGACATGAGAACTCCTCGGCAAACACGCGGTCACCGGCCATCTCCGTTCCGGCCGCCCGCGCCATCGCGCCCCTGCGACGGGCGGAATGCCCCGGCGAGCCTGTGCAGCTGCGGGGACCCCGCGTCAATATCCAACAGCGCCCGGCGGGCGGGATCGCGTGCGGAGCCACCTCCGGCCCCGTGACCGGGACGGACAGCGCGCAGGCGCCGACGCTGTTATTTCTGCTGGGCCTGCAGCCCCGCAGGCTCCCCGGTACCCTCATTGACCCGCTCGCGCAGCTCTTTCCCGGGTTTGAAATGGGGGACGTACTTGGCCGCCAGCGACACCGACTCGCCCGTCTTCGGATTGCGGCCGATACGGGGCGGACGATAGTGGAGAGAAAAACTGCCAAACCCCCGGATCTCGATGCGCTGGCCGGTGGCCAGGGCCTGACTCATCTGTTCGAGAAGGCTCTTGACCGCAAGCTCGACATCCTTGTAGTTCAGATGACTGTTCTTGCTGGCGAGTACTTCGATCAGTTCGGACTTTGTCATTATCGTCTTCCCGGCTGTGCGGGGAGACCGCTGCGCGGCCTCCCCTCCGTTTGACAGCGCCAAAGGCGTTCCTTCACCTGTCTCTCCGTCAGTCGTTCTTGTTTTCCATCTGCTCCTTCAGCAGATCGCCCAGGGTGGTGGTAGCGCCCCCGGACGAACGGCCGTAGTCCTGCACCGCTTCGGCCTCCTCATGGAGCTCCTTGGCCTTGATGGACAGGCTGATGGTGCGGTTCTTGCGATCCACGCCCACGAATTTCGCCTCCACCTCGTCGCCTTCCTTGAGCACCGTGCGCGCATCCTCCACCCGGTCCCGGGCCAGCTCGGAGGCCCGCAGGACCCCCTCGATGCCGTCTCCCAGGTCCACTGTAGCGGCCTTGGCGTCCACTTCCTTGACCGTGCCCTTCACGATGCTGCCCTTGGCGTGCTCGGCCACGAAGTTGGAGAACGGGTCCTTGTCGAGCTGCTTGATGCCGAGGGAGATCCGCTCGCGCTCCGGGTCCACCGCCAGCACCACGGCCTCGATCTCGTCACCCTTCTTGAAGTTGTGCACCGCCTCTTCGCCGGGCACGTTCCAGGAGATGTCGGACAGGTGCACCAGGCCGTCGATGCCCCCTTCCAGCCCCACGAAGATGCCGAAATCGGTGATCGACTTGATGGTGCCGTTGACCCTGTCGTTCTTGTTGTGGGTGGCCGCGAACTCTTCCCAGGGGTTGGGATAGCACTGCTTCATGCCCAGGGAGATGCGCCGGCGCTCCTCGTCGATGTCCAGCACCATGACCTCGACTTCCTGGCCCACGTGCACCATCTTGCCGGGGTTCACGTTCTTGTTGGTCCAGTCCATCTCGGAGACGTGCACCAGCCCCTCGACGCCTTCCTCGATTTCCACGAAGCAGCCGTAATCGGTGATGTTGGTCACCTTGCCGAACAGGCGGGTCTTCTCGGGGTAGCGCCGCGCCAGATCCTCCCACGGATCCTGGCCCAGCTGCTTGAGCCCCAGAGACACGCGGTTGCGTTCACGGTCGAACTTGAGCACCTTCACGTCGATCTCGTCACCCACGTTGACGATCTCGGAGGGATGCTTGACCCGCTTCCAGGCCATGTCGGTGATATGCAGCAGGCCGTCGATGCCGCCCAGGTCCACGAACACCCCGTAGTCGGTCAGGTTCTTGACGATGCCCTTGACCACCATGCCTTCCTGGAGGTTCTTGAGCAGGGCCTCGCGCTCGGCGCTGTACTCGGACTCCACCACGGCGCGACGGGACACCACGACGTTGTTGCGGCGCCGGTCCAGCTTGATGACCTTGAATTCGAGTTCCTTGTTTTCCAGATAGGTGGGATCGCGCACCGGACGCACGTCCACGAGCGAGCCGGGCAGGAAGGCGCGGATGTCGTTGATGTCGACGGTGAAGCCGCCCTTCACCTTGCCGCTGATCATGCCTGTGACGGTCTCTTCCTGCTCGTAGGCTTCCTCGAGCTTGTTCCAGGCCCGGGCCCGCTTGGCCTTCTCCCGGGACAGGCGAGTCTCGCCGAAACCGTCCTCGACGGCATCCAGGGCAACCTCCACCTGATCGCCCACGTTCACGTCCAGCTGGCCCTGTTCGTTGTAGAACTGGCTGGCGGGGATCACCCCTTCGGACTTCAGGCCGGCATTGACGATCACCACATCGCCGCGCACGTCCACCACCGTGCCCTGCACAATGGAACCGGGACGCATCTGGGTATTGACAAGACTCTGTTCAAACAACTCTGCAAAGCTTTCGCTCATGGGGTACTCGGTCCTTGAACCGGACGTGCGACTGACGCCACGGCCCAGTAGCTAAACCGTGGCTGTGCGGTCGCCACGGGTTCGTTAATGAAAAAGGCCACCGGCACATCCGGGGGCCACCCTAAAAATCAATATTATACGCGCTTCGCGCCCGGGTTTCACGACCCCAGACGCGCGGCAATGATCTCCTGCACCCGGGCGACTGTCGCGTCGATGTCCAGGTCGGTGGTGTCCACCATCACCGCGTCCGGCGCCGGCTTCAGGGGCGCCACCGCCCGGTTGGCATCGCGCCGGTCCCGTTCGGCGATCTCCGCCACAAGGCTGGATAGGCTAGCATCCAATCCTTTTTCTTTCAACTGGTTATGACGTCTCCTGGCACGCTCCTCGGCGCTGGCCGTGAGAAACACCTTCACCGGGGCCTCCGGGAACACCACCGTCCCCATGTCCCGGCCGTCCGCCACCAGCCCGGGGGCCCGGCGCAGGGCCCTCTGGCGCGCCAGCAGGGCGTCGCGCACCGCCGGCAGGGCCGCCACCCGGGAGGCGGCGTTTCCGCAGGCCTCGGTGCGGATCTCGGCCGCCACCTCCCGCCCCCCCAGCCGGATGCCGCCGGCGGGCTCGAACACCACATCCAGGTCCCGGGCCAGGCGGGCCAGGGCCGGCTCATCGTCCAGAGGCACGCCCTGGTCCCGGGCCGCCAGGGCGAGCACCCGGTACAGGGCGCCGCTGTCGAGAAAATGCCACCCCAGGGCGGACGCGATCCGCTGGCTGATGGTGCCCTTGCCGGAGCCGCCGGGACCGTCCACGGTCACCACGGGAACAGGGTCGCTCTGGGTCATGAAACGGGCTCCCGAAGAGGCGCTAACGGGTCTGAATGCCCAGGCCGACGCCGGCCGCCAGGCCGGCGAACCCGGGGAAGGAGGTGTTGACGTTGGCGCAGTCCAGGATCTGCACCGGCCCGCGACTGCGCAGCGCTGCCATGGCGAAGGCCATGGCGATGCGGTGGTCCCCGTGACTGCTCACCTGCCCCCCCTGCAGGGTCCCGCCCTGGATCACCATGCCGTCGGCAGTGGGCACGGCGTCGATGCCCAGAGCCGCCAGGCCGTCGGCCATCACCTGGATGCGGTCGCTCTCCTTGACCCGCAGCTCCGCGGCGCCGGTGAGCACGGTGCGGCCCTCGGCGCAGGCGGCGGCCACGAACAGTGCCGGGAATTCGTCGATGGCCAGGGGCACCAGCTCCGGGGGAACGGTGATGCCCCGCAGGGGCGCCCCCCGCACCCGCAGGTCCCCCACCGGCTCGCCGCCGCTCTCGCGCCGGTTGAGAACCTCGATGTCCGCACCCATCAGCCCGAGCACGTCCAGCACGCCGGTGCGGGTGGGATTCATGCCCACGTTCTCCAGCACCAGGTCCGACCCCGGCGCAATGCTGGCCCCCACCAGGAAGAAGGCCGCCGAGGAGATATCCGCCGGAATCCCGATGGACCCGCCCCGCAGCCGCCCGCCGCCGGCCAGGCACACCCGGGCGCCGGTACGCTGTACCGCGTAGCCCATGCCGGCGAGCATGCGCTCGGTGTGGTCCCGGGTCGGGGCCGGCTCCGTGACGCAGGTCTGCCCGGCCCCGTACAGCCCGGCCAGGAGCACGCAGGATTTGACCTGGGCGCTGGCCACCGGCAGGGCATAGTCGATGCCGTGCAGGGACCGGCCCCCCTGGATATGCAGCGGGGCGGTGCCGGCGGCCGTCCCTGTCAGCTGCGCTCCCATGTCCCGCAAGGGCTCCATGATCCGGTTCATGGGGCGCCGGGACAGGGACGCGTCCCCGGTGAGCACGCTATCGAAGGCCTGGCCCGCCATCAGCCCGGCCAGCAGGCGCATGGAGGTGCCGGAGTTGCCCAGCTCCAGGGGCCCGGGCGGCGGTTTGAGCCCGTGCAGGCCCACACCTTCGATGCGCACCCGCCCGTTCTCGGGACCGTCCACCGCCACCCCCATGGCCCGGAACGCCGCCAGGGTTGCCAGGCTGTCCTCGCCTTCCAGAAAGCCCGTGACCTCGGTGATTCCCTCGGCCACGGCCCCCAGCATCACGGCCCGGTGGGAAATGGACTTGTCCCCGGGCACCCGCAGGCGCCCGGTCAGGACGCCGCCCGGCTCCACCCGGAACTCCATGGCGCCGCTCATCCCGGGGTGCCGTCCGTGAACCGGTCCCGGGCGGCCTTGGCCCGCTGGAACACCGCCAGCAGACCGTCCCAGTTCCCGGTGTTGATCAGATCGGTCACTACCCCCAGGTCGTTGAGGTAGCGTTCGATGAGCGCCAGCAGGTCGTCCCGGTTGGCCATGCAGATGTCCCGCCACATGACCGGATCGCTGGAGGCAATGCGGGTGAAATCCCGGAAGCCACCGGCCGCGTACTGGAAGATCTCCTCGCGTTCGCCCATGGCCGCCAGGCTGTCCACCAGGGTGAAGGCCAGCACATGGGGCAGATGGCTGGTGGCGGCCAGCACCTCGTCGTGATGGGCGGCGCTCATGCGCGTCACCCGGGCCCCGCAGGCCTCCCACATCTCGCCCACAACCTGGACCGCCTGCGGGTCGGTTTCCGGCTCCGGAGTGAGGATCACCCGCCGGCCTTCGAAGAGCTCAGGGAGGGCGGCCTCCACGCCGCTCTTCTCGGTCCCGGCGATGGGGTGGCCGGGCACGAAGAACGGGGGCACGCTGCCGAACACCGCGCGCACCGCCTCCAGCACCCAGGCCTTGGCGCTGCCGGCATCGGTGACCACCACGTCCGGGGCCAGGTGCGGGGCGATGGCGTTCAGCACCGGCTCCATGGCCCCCAGGGGCACGGCCAGCACCACCCGGTCGGCATCCTCCACGCCGCGGGCAGGGTCGGTCTCGTAGCGGTCGATCACCCCCAGCTCCACGGCGCGGCGCAGGTTATCCGCGTTGCGCCCCACGCCGACGATCTCGCCGCAGTCCCCGCTGCGCCGCAGGGCCCGGGCCAGGGAACCGCCGATCAGGCCCACGCCGATGATGCACAGGCGCCGGAACTTCATGTCAGCACGCGCCCCAGGGCATCCAGCAGGCGCTGGTTCTCCTCGGGCAGCCCCACCGTGGCCCGCAGGTGGTCGGGCAGACCGTAACCGCCCACCGGGCGCACGATGACCCCCTCGCGCAACAGGGCCTCGTAGACCGGCCCGCCGGGGCGGCCCACGTCCACCGATACGAAATTGGCCACCGAGGGAATCCACGTCAGGCCCAGGCGCGCGAAACCGGCGGTCAGCTGGTCCAGGCCGTCCCGGTTGAGCGCGATGCTGCGCGCCAGGTGGTCCGTGTCCTCCAGCGCCGCCAGGGCCGCCGCCTGGGCCGGGGCGTTGACGTTGAAGGGCTGGCGTACCCGGTTGAGCAGGTCGGCGATCCCGGGGCGGGACACGGCATAGCCCACCCGCAGGCCGGCCAGGCCGTAAGCCTTGGAGAAGGTGCGGGTGACCACCAGGTTGGGATGGTCGTCCACCCAGGCGGTGGCGTCCGGATAACCGGGCTCCTGCACATACTCGGCGTAGGCTTCGTCCACGATGACCGGCACGTGGGACGGAATCCGGTCCAGGAATGCCCGCAGGCTTTCCCGATCCACCCAGGTGCCGGTGGGGTTGTTGGGATTGGCCACGAACACCAGGCCGGTGCGCTCCCCCACCTGCTCGGCCATGGCCGGCAGGTCATGGCCGTACTCCCGGGCCGGCACCACCACCGGCCGGGCGCCGGCGGCCTGGGTGACGATGGGATAGACGGCAAAGGCGTGCTCGGCGAACACAGACTCGCGCCCGGGGGCCAGAAAGACCCGGGCCATGAGCTCCAGCACGTCGTTGGACCCGTTGCCCAGGGTGATCTGCGCCGGCGTCACCCCGTGGCGCTCGGCCAGGGCCGCCTTGAGGGCGAAGCCGTTGCCGTCGGGGTAGCGGGACAGCTCCGGCAGGACCGCCCGGACCGCCTCCAGGGCCAGGGGGCCGGGACCCAGGGGATTCTCGTTGGACGCCAGTTTGACCGCGTCGCGCACCCCGTACTCGCGCTCCAGCTCGCTGAGGGGCTTGCCCGGCTCGTAGGGCTTGAGGCCCCGCACGCCCGGCGCCGCCAGCTCCAGCAGGGAAAGAGCCTCGTTCATCTCAAGCACTCACCAACCGGTTGAATCCAGGAATCCAAAAACCCCGAAGCGCCACGGAAGACGCGGAAAGCACCGACAGGAGCATTCGGTCTCCAGCACCGCAGCATTTTCGGCTCATACCACTTTCCTTTACCTGCACAGCTGTCAAGGACCGCACCTCCGGGTTGCTGCCCCGGCTCCGACGGCGCCGTTCAAACACCCGGCGCAATGCCCTTCGGATGTCGCGCTCGGCGTACTTCCAACTTGTCCGTGGATTCCGTGGGTTCCGTGGCTCTTATGAAAGCCTTGTCGGGCACTCCGCTGCGCAATGCGCTGCGCTTATTGCGCCCTACATACCTGCCTGCGCCCGACATAGCCCCGCATCACGCCCCGGCGCTGGGGTAGGAGCCCAGGATCTTCAGCAATGACGCCTGCCCCTGCAGGGCCTCCATCGCCTGCGCCACCGGCGCGTCCTGGGCGTGACCCTGCAGGTCGAGAAAGAATACGTATTCCCAGAT
>DATFLG010000148.1:0-4049 GCA_035267985.1 Gammaproteobacteria bacterium
GACGCTGGCGCAGCTTTTTCAATGGCTGGGTGAACCCTGGCAGGAAGACGTCCTGTTCAAGGCAAAGTCCACCCGGGTGGAGTCTCACCCGGGAATCTCCAGGCCCATCAACAAGAATTCCCACGGGGTCTGGCGAAAGAAACTGCCGCAGCCGGCAAGAGAGCTGTTTTCCGGGTCGGCCAATGATCTTCTGGTCGAGCTGGGGTATGTCGAGGACGATGCCTGGATCAGGGGATAGGGTGCCGGCATTGCCGTTTCGGTGTGTTCCTGGAAAGCCGCGCTGGGACAAGCCGTCCGTCCTGGGGCGCCCGGCGGGACATCCGCGGTGTGCCCGCTGGCGTCGTCGGCCCGCCGGTCCGGGCCAGCGGCGCACGACCGCCTGAGAACGAAAATGAGCTGCTGACCCCATGCGCGCCCTTTATCTGGTTTTCTCCCATGACCACCAGGAACAGCTCGCCCGGCTCGTGAGGGCCGTGCGCCGGCTCAGTCCCGGGAGTCTTATCGCCGTTCATCATGATCCCCAGAAGGAGCCCCTGGGGTCCGGGCTGCTTGAAGGGGTGGGGAACGTGCACGTCATTCCGGACCCGGTGGCGGGGCAATGGGGAGACTTTTCCCTGGTCGAGCAGTACCTGCACTCGTTCCGGTGGTGTCTGCAGAACCTCGACTTCGACTGGGTGGTGACCCTGACCGGCCTGTCCTATCCCGTGATGCACCTGGAAAAGTTCGAGGCTTCACTGCAGGAGTCCGGCTTTGACGCCTTCGTCTACCATTTCGACGCTTTCGATCCGGGCCACTGGCCGAAGGGCACCGGCGTCACGCGCTACCTTTTCGCCTATTTCCGGCTGCCCCGCAATCCCTACTACTACAAGGTGCCTGCCCGCCTGAAGACCGCGCTGAGCCGGCTGCGCCGCGCCTTCAACGAAGGCCAGCCGTGGTTTCGGATTGTCCCCATGCCCAGGGGCGCGCGCACCCGTCTGGGCGTGCGCCGGCTGAGCATGCCGTTCAACAGGGATTTCGTGATCTGCGGCGGCCGCCAGATGCTGAACATGAGCCGTCCGGCGCTGGAGCGGGTGTTTTCCTATCTCGACGAGCATCCCCGGTACATCGCCTACGCGAAGCGGACGCTTATTCCGGACGAATCCTTCTTCACGTCCATCGTGGCCAACGACCCCGGAATACGCGTCTGCAACGAGGTGCGCCGGTACATCAAGTGGCCCAGTGCTACATCCCATGCCGCCAGCGGCGCCGTGATCTCCAGGGATGAAGTCGATGACATCCTGAAGTCCGGCCAGCCCTTCGCCCTCAAGTTCGATTCCCGGGTCGATGCGCTGGCACTGGACAAGGTGGACGCTTTTCTCGGGCTGCCCCCGGAGGCCTGAGGGGATTTTCATGGCCGGCTTTGCGCGGGCACCGGCCGCGCACCCCCCTAGCCGGCGCCGGCGCTTTCCAGCTCCTCGCTGACTGCCAGCCACTCGTCCTCGGCCCGGGCCAGGGCCTGGTCCGTCTCTGACTGCTCGGCCAGCAGCCGTCTCAGTTCATCCTTGCGGTCGGCTTCGTAGAGGGCCGCATCCGCCAGTCGGTCCTCCAGCTCGCTCTTGCGGGCGGTGAGGCGCTCCACTTCCGCCTCCAGGCGTCCGGCCCGTCTGCGCAGGGGCTGCAGGCGCTGGCGCTGGGCGGCGGCCTCCCGGCGCTGGGATTTGCGGCTGGTGCCGCCGGTGCCTGCCGCGGCCCGGTCATCACCGCCGCCGCGCCGGGCTGCCAGCCAGCTGCGATAGTCGTCCAGATCCCCATCGAAGGGCTGCACCCGGCCTCCGTCCACCAGCAGCAGGGTATCGGTGACGGTGCGCAGCAGGTGGCGGTCGTGGGAGACCACCACCAGGGCCCCTTCGAACCCCTGGAGGGCGACCGTCAGGGCATAGCGCATGTCCAGGTCCAGGTGGTTGGTGGGTTCGTCCAGCAGGAGCAGGTTGGGCCGTTGATAGACCAGCAGCGCCAGCACCAGCCGCGCCTTCTCGCCCCCGGAGCGCGGACCCACCGGCTCCACCGCCAGATCCCCTCCGTAACCGAAGCCGCCGAGGAAATCCCGCAGCTGCTGTTCGCCGCTGCGGGGGTCGAGACGCGCCAGGTGCTCCAGCGGCGTCTCGTCGGGGTGCAGCTGTTCGAGTTGGTGCTGGGCGAAATAGCCCAGGGCCAGGGCGTCCGCCGGCTGGCGCCGCCCGGTCAGGGGTTGCAGCTCCCCGGCGAGTACCTTGACGAGGGTGGATTTGCCGGCGCCGTTGGGGCCCAGCAGCCCGAAGCGGGCGCCGGGGGTCAGGCTGAGGGCCACCTCTTCCAGCACCGCCTCGGATCCGTAGCCGGCGGCCAGATCCTCGAGCTGGAGCAGGGGGTTGGGCAGCTTGGCCGGGGCCGGAAATTCGAACCGGAACGGCGAGTCCACATGGGCCGGCGCGATCACCTCCATGCGCGCCAGGGCCTTCAGGCGGCTCTGGGCCTGACGGGCCTTGGTGGCCTTGGCCCGGAACCGGTCCACGAACCGCTGCAGGTGGGCCACCTCCCGCTGCTGGCGCTCGTGGGCGGCCTGCTGCTGGGCCAGGGCCTGGGCCCGCTGGATTTCGAAATCGGAATAGTTGCCGGCGTACAGGGTGAGGCGCTGATGCTCGATATGGGCGATGGCGTGGACCGTCCGATCCAGGAAGTCCCGGTCATGGGAGATCAGCAGCAGGGTTCCGGGATAGCCGGCCAGCCAGTCCTCCAGCCACAGCACCGCATCCAGGTCCAGATGGTTGGTGGGCTCGTCCAGCAGCAGCAGGTCCGACCGGCACATCAGGGCCTGGGCCAGGTTCAGGCGCATGCGCCAGCCGCCAGAGAACGAGCGCACCGCGGCGTCGAGCTGGGGTGTGCTGAAGCCCAGTCCGTGGAGCAGGCGCCCGGCCCGGGCCGGGGCGCTGTAGCCGCCGATGGACTCCAGGTGACCGTGAAGGCGGGCCTGGCGTTCGCCGTCCCCGTCGGCCTCGGCGCGGGCCAGCTCGGCCTGCACCTGGCGCAGCTCCCGGTCTCCGTCCAGCACGTATTCCAGGGCCGGGCGCTCGTCGGGGGGCGTTTCCTGGGCCACATGGGCGATGACCATGTCCGGCGGCAGGGACACAGTGCCGGCATCGGGCTGCAGCTCGCCGCGGATCAGGCTGAACAGGCTGGATTTGCCGCAGCCGTTGGCGCCCGTGAGCCCCACCTTCTGGCCGGCGTGCAGGGTCAGGCTGAGGGCCTCCAGCAGCAGGCGGGGCCCGCGGCGCAGGGCGAGATTGCGGAAGCTGAGCATGGCGGCGCAGTGTACCAGCGGCCGGCGGCGGGGTCAGGGCCCGCCGAACAGCCAGAAGTAGCCGGCGTTGTAGAACACGTGCAGGGCGATGGGAGCCTGCAGGCTCCCGGTGCGGTCCTTGAAGTAGCCGAATACGAGGGAGGGGAGGAAGACCAGGGTGGCCCACAGGGGTGGATGGTGGATGAAATGAAGGGCGGTGAACACCACGCTGGTGAGCAGGTTGGCCCCGGTCACCGGGCCCAGCCGGAAGGGGGGCAGACGGTCGTGAAGGGTCTCCTGCACGGCGCCCCGGAAGATCACTTCCTCGGCCACCGGGTAGACCAGGGCCGGCAGCACGAAAGCCAGGGGCGCGCCCAGGGGCCAGGCCGGATGGACAGCCCCCGGCGCCCAGGCCGCCAGGGCCGCCCAGACAGGCAGGGCGGCGCCCATGGCCAGCCAGAAGCGCAGGTCTCTCCAATCCATGCCGGGGATTCTACTGTACTTCCCCGGCCGGGATCTTCTATTGCTCACTACGGGTTTGAAATGCCGAACAGTTTGTACAGCCTCTCCGGTTGCCCGGTGTGACACACGGGGACTCGAATCCGGTTTCTGAGACCACGTAGATACTGTTATCGCATTCAAGCGCCGTGCAATGAGGGATCGAACGGTTGTCCGGATTTGAGCACGCCGAAGGCGACGTGCACGAGCTTACGCATCATGGCACCGAGAATGACCATGGGGGGCTTGCCGGCGG
>DATFLG010000149.1:0-5757 GCA_035267985.1 Gammaproteobacteria bacterium
CATATCCGGGCGGCCCCGGCTTCGTTGACCGTTGCCGGTTGCCCGGACCGTGGGGGCCTGGCCGAGGCTGATGACTGCGGGCGCCGTGGGGCGTCCATCAGGGCGCGTCCTCCGCTGCGCCCCGGGCGGTCTTTGGCGGGCGGGGCTTGCAGCCGGTAAAATGCCCCGATCCGATCACGGGGCGCCGCAGCGCCTCTTCCGGCCCCAGGGCCCGCCCGTTGGAGACAGCCATGGCTGACAAAATCAACCGCTACAGCTCACGGATCACCCAGCCCAAGTCCCAGGGCGCCTCCCAGGCCATGCTCTATGGGACCGGCCTGAGTCAGGAGGACATGGCCAAGGCCCAGGTGGGCATCGCCAGCGTCTGGTACGAGGGCAACACCTGCAACATGCACCTCAACGATCTGGCGGCCAAGGTCAAGGAGGGGGTGGTGGCGGCCGGTCTGGTGGGTATGCGCTTCAACACCATCGGGGTGTCGGATGGAATATCCATGGGCACCGAAGGCATGAGCTATTCCCTCCAGTCCCGGGACCTGATTGCCGATTCCATCGAAACCATCATGGGTGCCCAGTGGTACGACGCCAACATCTCCCTGCCGGGATGCGACAAGAACATGCCCGGCTGCCTCATCGCCATGGGCCGCCTGAACCGGCCGGCTCTGATGGTCTACGGCGGCACCATCAAGCCCGGATACACCGACCACGATCACAAGCTGGTGGACATCGTCTCCGCCTTCCAGAGCTACGGCCAGTTCATCAGCGGCAGCATCGACGAGGCCGAGCGCGAAGACATTGTCCGCCATGCCTGCCCCGGGGCCGGGGCCTGCGGCGGCATGTACACCGCCAACACCATGGCCTGCGCCATCGAGGCCCTGGGCATGTCCCTGCCCTACAGCTCCTCCACGCCGGCAGTGGACCCGGCCAAGCTGGAGGAGTGCGTCCGGGCCGGCGCGGCCGTGCGCACCCTGCTGGAGAAGGACATCAAGCCCCGGGACATCATGACCCGGGCGGCTTTTGAGAACGCCATGGTGGTGGTGATGGCCCTGGGCGGCTCCACCAATGCGGTGCTGCACCTGATCGCCATGGCCCGGGCGGTGGACGTGGAGCTCGGCGTCGATGATTTTCAGGCGGTCAGCGACCGGGTGCCGGTGCTGGCCGATCTCAAGCCCAGCGGGCGCTTTGTGATGGAGGACATCCACAAGGTCGGCGGCACGCCGGCGGTGATGAAGTACCTGCTGGACAACGGCTACTTGGACGGCGGCTGCCTGACCGTGACCGGCCGGACCCTGGCCGAGAACCTGGCCGAAGTGCCCGGGCTGGCCGACGGCCAGGAGGTGATCCAGCCCCTGGACCGTCCCATCAAGGCCACCGGCCATATCCGCATCCTCAAGGGCAACCTGGCGCCGGGCGGCGCGGTGGCCAAGATCACCGGCAAGGAGGGGCTGCGCTTTTCCGGACCGGCGCGGGTGTACGACTGCGAGGAGGACATGCTGCACGCCCTGGAGCGCAAGGAAATCGCCAAGGGAGATGTGGTGGTGATCCGCTACGAGGGCCCCAAGGGCGGTCCCGGCATGCCCGAGATGCTCACCCCCACCTCCGCCATCATGGGGGCCGGCCTGGGCAAGGATGTGGCCCTGCTGACCGACGGTCGCTTCTCCGGCGGCTCCCACGGCTTCATCATCGGGCATATCGTGCCCGAAGCCCAGGAGGGCGGGCCCATCGGCCTGATCCGGGACGGGGACACGGTGACCATCGATGCGGAAACGAACACCCTGGGCGTGGAGTTGTCGGAGGAGGAAATGTCACAGCGGCGCGCCCAATGGCAGATGCCCCCCTACAAGGCCCGGCGGGGCACCCTGCGCAAGTACATCAAGAATGTGGGCGACGCATCCCACGGCTGCGTCACCGACGAATAGACCAGGAAGCGGGGGCAAAAGGCGCCGCCCCATTGCCCCCGCGCCCTGTCCGAGCACGGCAACCAAGGGAGATTCACGATGGCCAAGATCACAGTGCGCCAGAACGGACCGTATCTGGTGGAGGGCGACGACGTGACGGTGGTGGACTGGAACGGCCAGGCCTACACTCCGTCAAAGCACCCGTTCGCCCTGTGCCGGTGCGGCGCTTCCACCAACAAGCCGTTCTGTGACGGTACCCATTCCAAGATCGGGTTCCAGGCCGCCGAGTCAGCGGTGCCCGGCAGCGGCGACAAGCCGGCGGACTGAACGCTCCCGGACCCACTGCCGGCGACCGGCAGGCCTTCGGCCGAGGGGCCAGGCGGGCCGGATGGAGCATAACGCGTGCGTGAGGCCGGTCGGGCGGCCGGCTCCGGGCCCGGCGCCGGTCTGGTCACCCGCCCGGTGCGGGCTTACAGGGAGTCCCAGCTCGAGCGCTTGCGCACCCGGATGCGGGGCAGTATCAGTCCGATGACGATGCCCAGGATCACCACCCCGGCCCCCACCATGAACCAGTCCCGGGCGGTGCGGTCCTTCAGGGATTCGTTCTCCTGGCGCACGGACTGCAGATCCCGCTGCAGGGACAGCAGCTTGCTCTTGAGCTCCTTGTTCTCGCTGTCGATGGCCAGGGCGTTGGAGGCGGTGCGCCGTATCTCGCTGAGCTGCTGGGCGATCTGGCCGTTCTTCTCCTTGAGCTTGTTCACCTGGTCCGTCAGGTCCTGGTTGCGGGACTTGAGCTCGTTGTAGGCGTTGGTGGCCTTGCGATCCTGCAGGTTCAGCTCGGCCACCTTCTTCTGGGCGGCGGCCAGCTGGTCACGGGCCGCCGGCGAGTCCATGAGAAAGCGGGAGAGCACCCAGCCTTCGGTGCCGTCCGGCGTGCGCACCTGGGTATAGCCGGTGTTGGGGTCGGTCTGCAGCACCTGCAGGGGGGTCCCGCTCTTGAGCATCTTGACGATGCTGTGGCTGGTGCTCGTGCCCGTGCGCAGTGTGATTTCGAGCTGATCGCTCACATAGCGGGTCTCTGCCTGAGCGAGGCCGGCCACGGCGCACAATAGCAGCATAACGATCAACCGTTTCACAAGCATGCCCTCGATTCCGGTTGGAGGGATTGTAATGGCGGTGCGCGTTCTGTGAGGTGAGCCCTTTCACAAAGCGGCCGCGGCCGCTAGGGTAATGCAACGCGCCACGCCCGGGGCTGCCATTCGCGCCGGCCCGGACGCGGCATGATTGCCCGAGTGGGTGGCGTAAATCAACCCCGTCCGCGCGTCGGACGGGCAAAGACGGCAGGTGACGTTGAGCGTGACCCGTTTGGATCAGTTCACTTTTCACAAAGTGATCGGACGGACACCGGATGCGGGCCTGGTATGCTTCACGGCCGTGGGCTGCGGCGGATGCCGGCGTTGGAACGCACTGCCGGGCCCGTTCGGCGCGGCCCGTCCCCGGGTGCATGTTTTCGAGATGAATGCCCCAGAGGATACCGCCCTGACCCGCGAATTCGAGGTGTTTCATCGGCCGGCCCGGTTCGTGTTCGTGAACGCCCGGTTCCGCCGCCCGGTGCACAGGGAGCCCGGGGCTCCGGCTCTTGCGCGGGCCCTGGAGGCGCCGTGAAGGTCGATGCCCGGGGAGAGTGGCTGTTGCAGGCGCAGCGGGTGGTGTCCCCCAATCAGGACCCCCGTCCACCCGGCACCGAGGTCTCGCTGGTGGTGGTCCACGGCATCAGCCTGCCGCCCGGCGAGTATGGCGGGTCGGCCATCGACGCGTTGTTCACCAACCGCCTGGATCCCGGGGGCCATCCCTATTTCCGGCAGATTGCCCACCTGAAGGTCTCCAGCCATGTGCTCATCCGCCGGGACGGCTCGGTGGTGCAGTACGTGCCGTTCACGGCCCGGGCCTGGCACGCCGGCACCTCCAGCTTCCGCGGCCGCCCGGCGTGCAACGACTTCTCCGTGGGGATCGAGCTGGAGGGCACCGATGAGGCGCCGTATGCCGATGTCCAGTACCACCGGCTGGCGGACGTGATTGCCGCAGTGCGGGCCGCCTATCCGGGCATTGCGGCGGATCATGTGGTGGGGCACTGCGACGTGGCTCCGGGCCGCAAGACGGACCCGGGACCGAGCTTCCAATGGGCCCGCCTGCGGACCCTGCTGGAGGGGCGCCAGACTTGACAGTGAACTTCGTCAGCCTGTAGCGTTTGCGGACAATTCGCGTCACTTGACGACAAATCATCACACGTTCGCATCCATGACCCTGCTCTCCATTCTCGCCGCCCTGCTGGTGGAACGCTTCCTGGGCCACTTGCAGGAACTGCGGCGGTTCGATGGATTTCTCGGCTTCGCCGAGTGGGTGCGGGAACGATTCCACGGCGAGCTCTGGGAAGGCCCCCTGGGGGTGCTGGTGGTGCTGGCCGTGCCGGTGGCGGTCACCGGGCTGCTCCAGCACTGGCTGAGTCAGTGGCTGTTCGGCCTGCCGGGCCTGGCCTTCGCCATTGTGGTGCTGCTGTACTGCCTGGGGCCGCGGGATCTGGCCGCCGATGCGGAAAGCTATCAGGACGCCGCGGACTCGGCGGATGACAACCTGGCCCGGCGGGCGGCGGACCGGCTCCTGGACGGCCCCCAGCCGGCCGATGCGGATGAGCGCCATGGGGCGGTGCTGGACGGGGTCCTCCAGGGCGCCAATACCCGCCTGTTCGCGGTGCTCTTCTGGTTCGTGGTGCTGGGCCCCATGGGGGCGGTCCTGTACCGTTGTACGGTCGAGCTGCAGGCGCACTCGGGGCAGGAGGGCTTTGCCGAGGCGGTGCGCAGTTTTCATGCCCTGCTGGCCTGGCTGCCGGCCTGGCTGGTGGCGGCGGGCTTCGCCGTGTCCGGGGACTTCGAGGGGGCCGTCACCCGCTGGCGGGAAGGCCGCCACAGCCGGGCCCGCCGGTTCGCGCAGCCCCCGGCGGGGATTGTGGTGGATGCCGGACGCGGGGCCCTGGGCCTGGATCCGGAAGGCGGCGTGCCCCTGGAGACCGTCGGTGTCGCCATGGGCCTGGTCTGGCGGACCCTGGCCGTGTGGGTCTTCGTGATCGCCCTTTTCACCCTGGCCGGCTGGGCCGCCTGACCCACGCCGGCGGGGCATCCCATGAGCCGGTCTCCCGTGACCCGCGTCGACCTGATTCGTCACGGCCAGCCAGTGGGCGGGCGACGTTACCGGGGCCAGATGGACGACCCTCTCAGCGAGCTCGGCTGGCGGCAGATGTGGGACGCCGTGGGCGAGGGGGGCGACTGGGACCGGATCGTCACCTCCCCCCTGCGCCGCTGCAGCGAATTCGCCCAGGCCCTGGGAGAGCGGCTGGCTGTCCCCGTGGACGTCGACCCCCGCCTGAAGGAAGTGGGGTTCGGCCAATGGGAAGGGCGCAGCCGGGCCGACGTGAAGGCCGCCGACCCCGAGCAGTACGCCCGTTTCTACCTGGACCCGGTGGGATCGCGCCCCCCCGGGGCCGAGCCCCTGGAAGAATTCGCGGCGCGGGTGGCGGCCGCCTACGACGCGTTGATCGCGCACCATGGCGGTGAGGCGGTGCTGGTGGTGGCCCACGCCGGCGTCATCCGGGGCGTGCTGGCCCGGGTCCTGGATCTTCCCCTCGCGGCCCTTTACCGGATCCGTGTGGCCAATGCCGGCATCACCCGCATCGAGGTGGCCGATCCCCGCACACCCTGCCTGGTGTTCCATGGTGGATCCCTGCCTTGAGGCCGGCGGCGCTGCTGCTGTTATTGGTGCTGGCTCCGGTCGCGGGGATGGCGGGGGCGGGTCGCGGCGGTCCGTCGGC
>DATFLG010000150.1:0-4488 GCA_035267985.1 Gammaproteobacteria bacterium
TTCCCTAGGGATCGGGTCTTTAGGGGCAAGACAGCAGATTACAATCGACTGCCGGGGGCTACCGCTGCGGTGCGGAGCGGGCTTGTCGCCAGGAAGACCGGGGGATGACCATGGACAGCTTTTCCCTCTCTGACCCAACCAATCCTGCCCATACGCGCGCCGCGCAACAGGGCCCGTGCCGCTGGCGGGCCAGCGGGGGCGCTTTCGCGCCGACGATGCCGGAACACGGCCGACGACGGGTGGCCGCGCGGCCCCGTCGAGCCCGCAGGGGCCTGCGAGGGATTCCACCGAAGGATCCGACGGCTGCCGAAGAGTGACCACCATGGTCACTGCGGGCCAGGCCGAGCACGTCCACGGACGTGAGGTCCTGCTGTTGGCCTCGGACGAGGTTCCCGGCCTGTCGGTCCCGGCGTTGCGGACCTGGGGGTGGAACGTGTCCCGGGCTGTGGATGCGGCCACGGCGGACCGGCTGATTCAGGCGCGCTCGTATCACACCGGACTGGTGCTGGTGGAGGGCACCGCCCCCGAAGACCTTTTGCGTCTGGAAGAGCTTCTCACCGCTGACGCCCACATGGAATGGGTGGCCCTGGTAAGGCCCCAGCAGCTGGAGTCGGAGCCCGTATGCCGGCTGCTCAGCGAGCTGACCTTCGACTACCTCACCCTGCCGGTGGACGAAGAGCGTCTGCTGTTCACGGTCGGGCACGCCTACGGCAAGTGCCAGCTCGCCCGGCGCACACAGGGCCGGTGGCGGGAGCTGGGCGACCACCAGATGATCGGCCAAAGCCCCCCCATGGAGGCCCTCTACCAGTCCCTGGAAAAAGTGGCCCGTGACGATGCGCCGGTACTGATCACCGGCGAGAGCGGCACCGGCAAGGAGGCGGCGGCCCGCGCCATCCATCGCATGTCCATGCGCCGCGACGGTCCGTTTGCCGCCGTCAACTGCGGCGCCCTGCCCGGGCATCTGGTGCAGACGGAGCTGTTCGGTCACGAGAAAGGCGCCTTCACCGGAGCGTATGCCCGCAAGATCGGGCGCTTCGAGTTCGCCGAGGGCGGCATCGTATTCCTCGACGAGATCGGAGATCTGGCGCCTGATCTGCAGGTCAATCTGCTGCGCTTCCTGCAGGACAAGTGCATCGAGCGGGTCGGTTCCAACAACCAGATTCCGGTGGACGTGCGGGTCATTGCCGCCACCCACGTGGACCTGGAGCGCGCGGTCCACGAGCGCCGTTTCCGTGAAGATCTCTATTACCGTCTCAACGTGCTGCACGTGAAGATACCGCCGCTGCGCGAACGCGAAGGGGATATCGAGCTGCTGGCCCGCGCCTATCTGGAGAAGTTCGCCCGGGAGCGGAAGAGCCGGGTCCATGGCCTGAGCCAGCAGGCATTGCGGGCCATGGACCGCCACCCGTGGCCCGGCAACGTGCGAGAGCTGATCAACCGCATTCAGCGTGCGGTGGTGATGAGCGACCGACGTCTGCTGACGGCGGCCGACCTGGGGCTGGATTCGGGGGGGCCCTGGGAGGGCACGACCCTGCCCGGAGTCCGGGAGAAGGCGGAGGAGCAGCTCATACACCACACGCTGCGCCTGACCCGGGGCAACATCTCCGAAACGGCGCGCCAGCTGGGTGTGTCCCGCTCCACGGTATACCGGCTGCTGAAGAAGATCGAACCCATTTGAATGCTGTGCAGGTGGAGATGGTGGGTGTCCACTCAGGCGTTCTCGCCACGGGAAGGAGAAGAAGAAATGACCAGATACCGCAACACAGTGACCATCCTTGGCGGACTTGCCGGTGCCCTCGCCGCCACGGTTCCCGCCTACGCCCGGAGTGCGGCCACGCCGGCCCAGGGCCTGTCGTTTCAGCTACGGGATGCTGCTACGGTCCGGGGGGCCACGCAGCGGGTCGGAACGGCAGGCCCCAGGTCCCCGCTGCTGGTCGGCGCAAGGGGTTCCGCTTCGGCCGGCGATGCCACGATGCGGGTCGCCCAGGCCAACGAATCCGATCAGCCCGGCCAGCCGGTGGGCCAGGCCCCCAGCCAGGAGGCGACCACCAGTCCCGCCAAGGCGGTCAGCGCCGTGCTCAGCGAGCCCGGCGTGCTCACCCCCCGGGGCAAGTTCGTGCTGGAGCCTTCCCTGGAGTATTCCTACTCGGCCAACTACCAGGTCAATCTGGTGGGCTACACGATCATTCCGGCGATCACCATCGGACTGATCAACATCCAGAGCGTGAACCAGAGCAACCTGGTGGCGGCTCTGACCGCCCGCTACGGCGTCACCAACCGGTTCGAGCTGTATGCCCACGTCCCCTATGTCTACCGCAAGCAGACCACCCTGGCCCGGCCCCTGGGGCAGGGCTCCACTACGAACACCCAGTTCAAGTCCACCGGCAGCGGCATCGGTGACGTGCAGTTGGGGATGCGCTACCAGTTCAACCGGGGCGGTCCCGGTCAGGCGTATTACATCGGGTCCCTGGCGGTCAAGACCCGAACCGGTACGGGGCCCTTTTCCGTGCCCTACATCTCCATTCCCGGCGCCCAGAACGCCCTGGAGGAGGAACTGCCCACCGGTTCGGGCTTCTACGCGGTACAGCCCAGCTTCACGGTCATCTACCCTTCGGACCCGGCAGTGCTCTTCGGCGGCGTCAGCTATCTCTGGAACATCAAACGGGACGTGCACAACAATCAGATCGACGGCACCGTGAGCCC
The DNA here is from genome assembly GCA_035267985.1 of Gammaproteobacteria bacterium. Lineage (GTDB taxonomy): Bacteria > Pseudomonadota > Gammaproteobacteria > DATFLG01 > DATFLG01 > DATFLG01. The sequence continues at coordinate 2,704 of DATFLG010000150.1, forward strand.
GGGGGACGCCTTCAGCCTGAATTTCGGCATGGGGTTTTCCCTCAACCCGCGGACCTCTCTGAGTATCGGGTACCAGCACACGGTGGTGGGCCAGGCCGAGGTGGACGGCACGGCCCTGACCGGCTCCCAGACCACTCAGCTGGGCAAGCTGCTGATCGGCTATTCGTACCAGAGCAGCCCGAACACCGCGTACAACCTGACCCTGGGCGCGGGCCTGACCCGCTATACGCCGGACGTGGACCTGACCCTGCGGGTTCCCATGACGTTTTGACGCTGGATCAGCGCACCGAATTGGCGACGGCCTGGCTGATCTGGGACGAGAGGTTCAGAGTCCGGTACAGGGCCATGTTCCTGACGGTTGCGTCCACGACGGTGGCATTCTGAATATGCTGGTTGTCCAGGGAATTCTGAATGATCGTCAGGGAGTGATGGGTCAGGTTGGAAAGCCCTGCCAGATCGGCCACGTTGCCGGGACCGTTCTGGATGGTGGTCACAGCCCTGTTGACCGTCACCGTACTGGTGCCTGCGGGATTCCCACCGCTGATACCGGTGGTCGGCGTCGTCGTCGGGTTGGCACCGGACGACGCTATCGTCTGTGCCGGCTGGGACGCGGAGGCCGACGGCGAACCCGTTCCGGCTCCGGTGTTGGCTACCGTCTGCGCCGGGGAGGATCCGGTTCCGGACCCGGGCGGTGCCGTCTGAGGCGTTGGCGAACCGCCCGGTGACGGGACCTGGATCGACGGCAGCTGTACGGAGGGTATCGACGGGGCCTGGATATTCGGTGCCTGGGGAGCGGTGATCTGCGGATTGATGGAGGGGATGCTCAGCTGGGTGACCGCCTTGAGCTGACCGTTGATATAGGTCACCTGCTGGATGGCAAAGGCCACGTCCAGGGTGGTCGCGCCGTAGGGGACCGAAAACCCGCCCCGCAGCTCCCGCAGGTCCTGATTGGTCAGCATCGGACAGCCCTGGAAGCCCGCGCCGGGTACGGAAGGCGCCGCCGTGGCGGTGCCGCCGATCAGAAGGGTCAATACCGCGCCGCTCAGGCGGCTGATCCGTGTATCCATATCTGCAATCCTCATGAGGCCTGCGGTCGCGCCGGATTCCCGGGGCCGCTGTCGGCCGGTGTGCGGCGGGGCCCTCGGGGCGGTCCGGCGCGCTTGAGTCCTTTCAAAGCCGTGCGCCCCGTGCCCGGCCGCTAGTACTGGTTGGGGCCGGGACGCAGCAGCGTCACATTGGCGAGGTTTTCCGGGCTCACTGCCGTGCCCAGGGGTGCCAGGGGCGCCAGGGCCCAGTCCGACCGGCCGTTGAAGACAGCCTTGCGGCGGTGATTGTCGATGACGAACAGGATGCCGTTGGGCCATATCCTCTCGAACTCCGCTATGGTGACGGTCCGGGTCCCGCTGGAGGGATCGCCCACCAGGACCCGGCCGTGCTGGATGCCCTTGATCACCACGAAGTGGTTGTACCCGTGGGTGCGAATCAGGGCGATGGCCGGAATGCCCACCTTGTTGAGGCGGGCCAGCGATGCCTTGTAGCCGTTGGCCTGGTAACCATGGGCGTCGAGATAGCGTTTGATATCCAGCAGGGAAAACCCCTGGCGGCGGATCTCGGCCTGGTTGCCGTGATCCCACATGGCCTTGAAGACCTCCAGCTCGGTGACCGGATGCTGATACTGATAGGTCAGCAGGGTGGCCAGGGCCGCCGAGCCGCAGCTGTAGTCGTAGCGCTGGTGGATGGTGGTGGCGAACTTGCGGGCCTGCATGCTCTGTACGTTGACGGAGA
>DATFLG010000151.1:0-6547 GCA_035267985.1 Gammaproteobacteria bacterium
CGGGCCATGGCCGCCTCATGGGCCGAGTTCCACCAGAACGCCGCCGCGATGCGTGTGGAGGTATCGAAAAGTCGAAAAAGCGCATCCGTGTCCACGGCCGAGACGCTGCCCTCGGTGATGCTGGTCACCGAGAAATCGGCCTTGCCGGTGACGAAGGCGGTGGGGTCCAGGAAATCACCGGGCAGAACGAAATTGAGGATCTGCCGGCGCCCGTCCCTGAGCAGGCGGTAGCGCAGCGCCCACCCCCGGTTCAGGAGCATCGCTCCGCCCCTCGTGTCCTGCTCGGCGGCAATCAGCGATTCAGTCGGGTTGAAGGGGAGCTGCACGGCGGACAGGGCGCGCAATGCCCCGACCTCGCTGTCATTGAAATCCACGAAGTGGCGCAGCTTGCGTATCAGCGGATGGTCCATAGCCTCTGGCGCGTGTGACCTGACGCAAATACCCGATAACCTGTGTTGATCGGCCCGGGCCTTCGCTTAACTCAGGTTAATGTCAGGGATTTTTCTGGTGTGTTCAATAACCCTTGCAGCATACAGCATCCGGCCAGAAAGGCGGCTGATCACTCACGCACGGGCTGCCCGGCGCACCGCGCCTTTCCGGCAGACGGTGCCAGCATCGGCAGACCGGCCCGTCAGGAGGTCCCCTATGCAAGAACACCGCTGGAACATGCGCGTGGCCGTGGACATTCCGGTCCGCATCGAATTCCCCGATAATGCCACCGTGTCCGGCACCGCTCAGGACATCAGTTTTCAAGGCCTGTACGTGGACACGGATGAACTCCCCGGCACCGCGGAAACGACCGTTCCGGTCGTGGTGCGGATGCCTGCACCGCGGAAGCGCCGCGAGGAGATCGAGGTGCCGGCCATGGTGGTGCGGACAACGGACAGCGGCCTGGGTCTGCTGCTCTTCGACTACGGGGACCGGGTGTTCGACGGCATCGCGGAACATATTCAGACCAGCGTCGAAAGGCACGGACGCCCGAGGACCCAGGCACTCAGGTGACGACCCGCCGCCACCGCCAACGGCGCACCGGGCGCAGCGAAGGCTGACGGATTCGGAACCGGAGGTTAGCATGAGAGGAACCTGACAGGGGGACTCATGCTGACCGGAATCCGCACCGCCTCAAGGCATCAACACCCCGCCGCGTCCTCCGCAGCCGGATCGCACTGCCGTCCGGCTGACCCGTGAACCGGCGCGGCGGCGCTTTCGACCAGGGCCTGCGCGCTCTGCCGCGCACGGTCTGGATCCTGGGGCTGATCAGTCTGCTCAACGACTCGGCCAGCGAACTGGTCTATCCGCTGGTGCCCCTCTACCTGACGGCGGTCCTCGGCGCCGGGCCCCGGGCCCTGGGGGTGATCGAAGGCATCGCCGAGGCGGTGGGCAGCCTGTTCAAGCTGGTCTCCGGCGTGCTCTCGGACCGGACCCGTTCGACCAAACCGTGGGTAGTGACCGGTTATGGCGCCGCGGCGGCCGCCCGCCCCCTGCTGGCCCTGGCGGGCACCTGGCCGGTGGTGCTGGTGCTGCGCTTCGTGGACCGCCTGGGCAAGGGGGTGCGTACCGCCCCCCGGGACGCGCTCCTGTCCCTGAGCACGGGCGCCCACCAGCGCGGCCTCGCCTTCGGGCTGCACCGGGCCATGGACAACGCCGGCGCGGTCATCGGCCCGCTACTGGCCGCCGCGCTGCTGGCCGGGCATTTCCCGGTCCGGGAAGTGTTCCTGTGGGCCGCGGTCCCCGGCGCCCTGACGGTGGCCCTGGCCCTGAGCCTGCGCGAACCCGACCGGCCCGAAGCTGTCGCCACCCAGACTTTTCGCTGGTCCCTGAAGGGCCTTCCCCCCAGCTTCGGGCGCTACCTGCTGGCCGTCGGCCTGTTCACCCTGGGCAATTCCTCCAACATGTTCCTGCTGCTGCGGGCCCGGGACATGGGACTGGCCGAGTTTCAGGTGCCGCTGTTGTGGGCGGCCACATCCGCCACGGCCGCCGTGCTCTCCACACCCCTGTCGGCCCTTTCGGACCGGGTGGGGCGCATACGGCTGATCGCCGGCGGCTGGCTGATCTATGCCCTGTTCTACCTGCTCATGGGTCTCGACAGCACGAGCACCACGCTGCTCTGGCCGCTGTTCGCGGTGTACGGGCTGTCCATGGCGGCCACCGAAGGGGCCGAGCGGGCCCTGGTGGCCGATCTGGTACCCGCGTGGGCTGCCGGGCGGGGCTACGGCTGGTTCAATCTGGTGGCCGGAATCACCCTGCTGCCGGCGTCCCTGGTGTTCGGCGGTCTGTGGGAGTGGGCCGGCCCGGCGACCGCCTTCGGCTTCGGAGCGGGCTGCGCCCTGGTGGCCACCGCCCTGTTGGCGGCCTGGGTGCGGGCACCGGACACCTCCGGGGAATCGGCCTGAAAGCGGGGTTCCGCTTCCCCGTGTCCCGGGCGGTTGGTGCCCGGGGCCTGCGGCGGCTACCGGGGCAGAGCGCGGTCCATCGCCCGGGCCGCTGACCCTGAGCTGCACAGGTGGCGCAGGGACTCGGCGAGGGTGTCCGCCGGGCGCGCGGGACTGAACAGAAAGCCCTGAACCAGGTCGCAGCCCAGCTCGGTGAGCACTGCCAGCTGCTCGGAGGTCTCCACCCCCTCGGCCACCACCCCCATCTCCAGGCTGCGGGCCATGGCCACGATGGCGCCCACCAGGGCACGGGCATCACGGCGCACGTTGATATCGGTGACAAAGGCACGGTCGATCTTGATCACGTCCACCGGCAGCCTGCTGAGGTAGCTCAGGGACGAATATCCGGTACCGAAATCGTCCAGGTACACCTGTATGCCCATGGCCCGCAACTCGCCGAGCACCTTCACCGCGTGATCGAAGTCCCGGATCACATCCGTTTCCGTCACTTCGATCGCCAGCTTGCCCGCGCAGGCTTCGGAAGCCTCCACCGTCCGGCGCACCATGGCCACGAAATCATTGGCCAGCAGCTGGCGGGCGCCGACGTTGACCGACATGTGCACTGCCTGGCAGCCGCAACGGTGCCAGTCGGCGAGCTGGGCGCAGGCGGTTTCCAGCACCCACTGCCCGATGGGTACGATAAGGCCGCTGGATTCGGCCATGGGAATGAACACGCCCGGGGATACACTGCCCAGATCGGGTGTGTGCCAGCGCAGCAGCGCCTCCACCGAAACGATGGACCGGTTGGCGGTGGCGATCACGGGCTGGTACAGCAGCGTGAATTCGTCCCGTTCCAGGGCACCGTGCAGGGCCTGCTCGATCCGGCGCTGCTCCTGGGCCTGGGCATTCAGTCCGGCCGTGTAGAAGACGCATTCGTTGAGCGAGCGTTCACCGTCGCCGCTGTGCAGCGCCAGTTCGGCGTTGGCCAGCAGCGCCTCGGCGCTGTCTCCTTCCCCGGGAAACACGGCGGCCCCTCCCGTGAGGCTCACCAGCAGGGCCTGCTGTTCCACCGATACGGTCAGGGGCATGCGCGACAGCATGCTCTCCACGACGACGCCGATGTCCCGGGAACGGGCCATGTCCGCGAACAGCACCCCGAACTCGTCGCCGCCGAGCCGGGCCACCGTATCGCCGTCGCGCACACAGCCGCGAAGGTGGGCGGCCACCGCCTTGAGGACTTCGTCACCGACATGGCGGCCGCCACCGTCGTTGATGCGCCGGAAGGCGCAGACGTCGAACACGGCCACCCCCACGCAACGCCCGTCGTGGCGGGCGCGGGCCAGGGCCTGGGCGACCCGGTCCAGGAACAGGTCCCGGTTGGGCTGGCCCGTGAGGGGGTCGTAGTAGGCGGCGTAGTGCAGCCGGCTCTCCTTGGCGATGAAGTCCAGGCCCAGCGCCACATCGGCGGCAATCTCCCCCAGCACCTTCACTTCCGATGAGTCGAAGGCATCGGCTTCCGCCGCATAGAAACCAATGACGCCGGCCGCTTCCTGCTCGCCCCCCAGGGGGAACACCGCCAGGCTGCGGCAGCCCACGGCCTGCACCACATCCTGCCAGTCGGCGTAATCGGGGTTGTCCACCAGATCGTTGGCCACCACATGCCGGCCCTCGCGCACGGCCCGGGCGGCGGCGGTGCGCGCCCATCGGCTGTCCCCCGCCAGAGGAATCGTGAAGTCCGCGCCATAGTCCGGCCCCTGGCCGAAGGCGGCCACGGGCCGGATCACCCCCGCTTCCCGGTCCACCAGCCCGGCCCAGACCAGGGCAAGGCGGCCCTCGTCGTGGGCGATGCGGCAGGCCTCGCGCAGCAGCAGCTCCGGCTCACGGATGCGCAGGACCGCGCCGTTGACGCCGCTGAGCACCCGGTAGCTGCGATTCACCCGCAGCATGTCCTGCTGGCGGTTGCTCAGGGCCTCGTTGGCCGCCTCCACGGCACGGGTAAAACGGCTCACCAGCCAGGCCAGCAGCGCGCCGGTAGCGGCCACGAAGATCCAGCCCTTGTAGGTCTGGAGTTCGGTGAGAAGGGCGGGGCCGGGGGCCAGACGCTCCACATAGCGGTCGGAGAACACAATCCACAGGCCGGCCACCCCCATGTAGACGAGGGCGACACGAAGGCCGATGTTGCCTGCTCGACGGCGCTGGTGGGTCGGATCGGTCATCGGGCGAAGGTCCTGGCACAGGCCGGCATGTGCCTATGGATATCGACCTGGAAGCCAAATCCTTGACGCTACGTGACCAATGCCACACAGGAACTGTGACCGGGTTCACACAAATCCGCCCGGTAGGGCTGGCGCCAATCCCAACGCGTTGAAATAAAAACGATTCAGCGCCGGACGGCCCGGATCCCGGACGACCGGGGGCAGGCCCTTGACCGATGGTCTACAGTTCATTGGAAGCCACTGCGCAGCGGAGGGCTCCACCATGACCAGTGACAAGAGCCTGATAACCATGGTCTTTGCCACTGACCAGCCCAATGTTCTGCGGGTGCTCACCGTGGGCGCGCTGTTCGGCGCGACGGTGACCCTGCTGCAGAACGTGGATGGGGCTCTGGTCGCCGGCGGAGCGTTGAGCGGGGCCCTCGTCTGGGGCGGCGTCTGGAAGGTGGCCCGGGCCGCCCACCGCTAGGCCCCTGAAGCGGGGCTCTCGGCGCTGCAAAGGGGGCTGTGGTGCTCGATGGCCCCCGCAGACGGCGCTTCCCCCATGTGCGCCTAGTGAGCCTCCCCTTGATGGACCGGTGCGGAGGTCCCCGGGATGCGCGCCGCGCGCTCCCTTCAGCCCTCGTCCACCAGCATCTTCAGATCGTGGACATAGGCCCCGCCGTTGTTGGTGGGCTTGCCCAGCAGCCGCGCTTCCCCGTCACGGTCGAAGATGTAGACGGCCGCGCTGTGGGAGACGGTGTAGTTGCCATCGGCGTCGGGCTTGCCGTAGCCGTAGGTCGCCCGGTAGCGCTTGGTGAGCGCCTTGAGGGCGGTCTGACTTCCCCGCAACCCCACCACCTGGGGACCGAACCCGGCGGCATAGCGTTTCAGCACCGCGAGGGAGTCCCGTTTGGGATCCACGGTGACGAACAGGATGCGGACCTGGTCGGCCTTGGCGCCGAGGCTTTTCACGGCGTGGGTCAGCCGGGCCAGCGTCGTGGGACAGACATCGGGACAGTGGGTGTAGCCGAAGTAGAGCAGGACGATCCTGCCCTTGAAATGATCCGCGTGGACCTGCTTGCCGGTCCGGGAATCGGTCAGGGTGAACTGCAGGGGCGCCATGATGCCCGAGATGTTGGTCAGCTCGTAGGCGCCCGACCGGCGGCCACAGCCGCCCAGCGCCAGCACCGCCACCAGCCCCAGCAGGGCCGCAACCGAAACCGACAGCCGGCCCGCACCGGCGGATATCGCCTTTCTCATCGCCCTCTCCCTTCAGAATCCGCGCCGCGCCCGCGGGCCGGCTACTCGACCGCCAGCTCCGCCGGGCCGACCGCCCGTTCCCGGCGCTCGCTCGAACGGGTCCACAGCCGCAGCACCACCAGTATCCCCACCACGCTCATCATGCCCGGCGGAATCCAGGTGATCAGGCCGCCGTACTCCTGGTCGGAGAGGGGGCTGATGGGCCAGGCCCGGCCGCAGACGCTGTAGGCGCTGTAGATCTCGTGCCCGCTCAGGGCGATGTAGGCCCCCAGCACCAGCTGGGGCACCATCACCGCCCAGAGCATGAGGATGCGGGTGGGATAGCGCGGCGTGCCGTGCTTCTCCGGAGGTCTCGGGTCCACCACCAGCCACCAGAACAGCAGCCCGTCGATGACCATGCTCCAGTTCATGGCCTTGTAGAAGCTGGCGCTGAGCATGGCAATGAAATGAATGCTGGGGGTGAGCCAGAAATAGATCAGCCCCACAAACAGCACCGATGCGGTCACCGGATTCTGCAGGAAGCGGTAGACACCCCGCACAGGCCGACTGCCCAGCACCGCCCGCACCGGACCCCGCAGCCGTCCGGGCAGACCCGCCGCCATCACCTCATGGGGGACGGCCAGCACCACCAGGAAGGGGCCGATGTGGTGCAGCACAAGGTGCTGGAGCCGGTGCACCCAGAACATGTGCTGGGACAGATAATCGAAATAGCTCTGCAGG
>DATFLG010000152.1:0-7443 GCA_035267985.1 Gammaproteobacteria bacterium
GTTCTTGACCAGCCCCATCCAGGGCCTGCCGGACTTGAGGGTGGTCCACAGGTCGGCGAAGGCGGCCGGGGGCATGTCGGGATGGCGGACCACGTTGTGGTTTCGGCCCACCAGCTCGCCGGCGCTGAAGCCGCTGACTTCGATGAAGGCCTGGTTGGCGTAGGTGGTGAGGCCTTTCTTGTCGGTGAGAGAGAGCAGCTGGGCGTTGTCGGGGAAGGTGCGTTCTACATCGGTGACCGGAAGGTTGATTTTCATTCTGGACTCCACTGCTGTATGGACTGCGGCGGAACGGAGTGGTCCAGCGGGAGCTGGGCTGGGGGGGCGGCTGCGGGGGTTGGGCAGCCGGGGCTTAATCACTCACATTCCGTGGGACTTAACGTCCGTCCGAAACAATCCTTTAAGAAAAGATCATTTCTAATTTGTTGTATTAAATATAGATGTTATTTTGTCGTTAAGGTTGAGTCCCGATGGCGGGCGCTCCCCCTTCCGGTGCCGGGCCGGGAGCCCCGGGTGTCGAAGGGATTTCGGGCGAAGGCAACGCTAGACTGGCTGGAACGGCGACCGCCCGCCGGGGTCCTAACAACGGCACGCCGCCAGCCCGAAGGATTTTCCATGACCGATGCATCGCACGTAACCGGCCCCGCGGGCTCTCCGCCGCGCCGCCAGCAGCTGGTGGAGCTCGGGGTATTCCTGTTCCTGGTCGTGCCGTCCATGTTCCTGTCCCTGGCCACCGCCCAACCCAAGGAGCTGAGCTTTTCCCTGGTGGCCGGGTCGAGCCTGCTGACGGATCTGGCCCTGCTGAGTCTGGTGCTCTATTTCGTGTGGAGCAGCGGGGAGGGGGTGAGAGCCGTGGGATGGGTGCCCCGGGGCCTGGTGCGCGAAATGGCTGTTGGCGCCGGCCTGTTCGTGCCGTTCTTTTTCGGGGTGAGCGTGGTAGCGGACCTGCTCCAGCATGCCGGGCTGAAGGTGCCCAGCAGCCTGCCGGAGTTCCTGATGCCCCAGGGGGGCATGCAGGTGGCCCTGGCCCTGGTGTTCCTGGTGGTGGTGGCCGTCGCCGAAGAAACCCTGTTCCGGGGCTACCTGATCCTGCGCCTGTCGGCGGTGACCGGCAGCGAGACGGCAGCCGTGGTTTTGTCCTCGATCCTGTTCGGGATCGGCCATGGCTACGAAGGCAGCGGCGGGCTGGTCACCGTCGGCCTGATGGGCGCCGTGTTCGCGATGATCTATCTGTGGCGCCGCAGCCTGGTCGCGCCCATGACCATGCATTTTCTTCAGGACTTCGTCAGCATCATGCTGGTGCCGCTGATGGCCCATGGCGGCGGGGGCCACTGAGCCTCAGGCGGCGGGCTCGGCCCGCTGACCCCCGGCAGCGCCCACCCGCACGATCCCGCCCCGGGTCCGGTCCGCCTTGCCGTCGTACAGGGCCTGATCCACCTTCTCCAGCACCTGTTCCAGGCTGCGTCCATGGGCGGGCGCCGCCCCGATGCCGATGGTGATGCTGCACTGCAGGCCCAGCTCGGCGGCGTCCGCCTTGATCTTGTCCTGAAGGCGGCGTGCCACCGTCTCGGCCCGGTCCGTGTCCGTGTCCGACAGCAGCAGCACGAACTCGTCGCCGCCGTAGCGGGCGGCCACGTCCCCGGCCCGGACATTGGCGCGCAGGATACCGGCAAGGCGTCGCAGGACCCGATCGCCCATGGCGTGGCCGTGGGTGTCGTTGACCTGCTTGAACTTGTCCATGTCCGCGAACATGACCACCAGCGTGGCGTCTTCCCGGTCCAGGCGGGAGAACAGCACTTGGGCGATGTCCTCCAGGGCACGCCGGTTCATCAGGCCGGTGAGCCCGTCCAGCTTGCTGCTGTGCTCGAGCTGGCGCCGGGTTGCCTCGATGCGGCTCATGAGGATATACGCATAGAGCAGGATGATGCCCGCAAACAAGGCCAGGAACACCGCGCCGTCAGTGAGGGGGCTGCCGAAGCCCACATGGCGTACCGCCAGGACCGCCAGTGCCGCCCCGAAGCTGCCCGCCAGCGCTTCGCCGAACAGGCGCAGGCCATAGCGCATTCCGTTGCCCAGGACCACCATGATGTAGACCAGGGCCGAAGGGGGAATGGGGTAGGGGTCGTTGAGCATGGCCACCGACACCATGGCGATGTCCACCCACATGGCGAGGCGGTAACGGCCCGGACAGACGGGATGTCGCCGCGCATGCACAAAGAAGACGGTGTTGACCAGGAAATAGAGGCCGAAGACCGAGGTGATCCCCGTCGGGCCCATCCAGGTGCCGGCGGTGGTCAGGTTGAAGAAGGCCAGCCCCAGCGCCACGAACAGGTAGCGGGTCAGGAACTGAACGACCTGCTCCGGCCAGCCGGGAAACCGAAGACCGTCGGGCGCCGGCTGATCGGACCGCCGTTCCCGCCAGGCCCGCCGGTCCGTCGGCCCGCGGCGCCGATCGCCCGCCCGTCGCTGCCTGGTTTCCATGCACACTACCCCGATTCGCGGTCCACAACCGCCCGCCGCGCCCGTTCAGCCGGGAACCGGCAAAGCATACCACGGGCCCGGGGTGCGTGGTATAAGATGATGAATTAAAGAATGAAACTAATGGCTCGGCGGCGGCCTGCCGCCGGACTTTCCGCCCTGCCCCGCGTTGTGCTCGCGAAGGCTCCGGATGACCCCGTCCATGCCCTGGCGGGCGAACTGACTGGACAGACTCTGGCGGTAGGTGAGCACCAGGCTGATGCCGTCAATGGATACGTCCTCGATCAGCCACTGGCCGTCCCGGCGGTGCAACCGGTAGTCCACCGCCACCTGCCGTCCCTGCTCGAGCCGGATGGCCATGCGCACCGTCGCCTCGCCGGGATGCGCCTCCCCGGCCACCGGCGGGAAGCTCACGCTGTCGGCATGGGCCAGGATCCGGTCGGCGTAGTTCACCATGGCCGAGACGTACGTGTTGATCAGGAACTGCCGGAAGACCTCGGTGAACTGCCGGCGCTGGTGCGCCGTGGCGCTCCGCCAGTATCGGCCTGCGACCCAGCGGGCGATCCGCGGGAAGTCGATGTGGGGTACCACGGTCTGGTCGGCGAGCCGGTGGGCCAGAGCCGGGTCGCCGGCCAGCTCTGCGCGATGGGCCCGCAACGCTTCCACCAGCGCCTGGGCGGTGTTCTTGACCAGCTCCCGCGGTGTAGTGGCCGCCGCCGCCGTCATGACCACCAGGGCCAGGAGGATCGCGGTCCGGGACCGTCGCCGGGCCTTTCCGCCGCCCAGCCTCAAAAGCGTATCCATCTGTGCACTCCCTGCCCCAAGGCCCCGGGGAGCGCCGGATCCGGGGCACTGCCGCCACTATTTAGCACCTGCCGGCGGGTGCACGCCAGTGCCGGTGGTGCCGGATCCGCGTTTCCCGGGTCCAGCCCGGGCGGGGCGGGTGGGGGGCGCCGGGTTCCGCAACCTCATACGGGCGCCATGGGCAAGCGTCCCCGTGTCCGGGTTCCGCCCGCCCGCGGCCCGGCCGCCCTTCATCCTTTCTTGACCATCCTGTATGATGAGCGCGCCCTCAGCGGCCCCGGGTGAGGTGCGTTCCAGGCAGGAGGCCATTGTCGCCATGACCACGACGCAACAAGGCACGATACTGGTCGCGATCGACGGATCGCGCAATTCGCTGCTCGCCGCCGGCGTGGGGGCGCGCATGGCGCGGCTGCTGGATGCGCACCTGGGCCTGATCCACGTGCTCGACGAGCCCACCCTGAGCTTCTGGGTGGGGGTCGAGACGCGCATGAAGGATGAGATCCGCAGCCAGGCGGAAGTGACCCTGAGCGATATCTCGGACCGGATACGCAAGGTCTGCGACGTGGTACCGGAGTTCTACATCCTCGAGGGGATCCCGGAGCAGGAGATTCTGCGGACGGTGAAGCAGGATCGGGACATCATGATGCTGGTCCTGGGCAGCCACGGTATCGCCACGGAAAAGAGATCCCATCTGCGCCTGCGCCGCGCGGTCGGCCATCTGGGAACGCGCCTGTCGGAGGTGCTGCCGGTGCCGCTGCTGATGGTCCCGCCCGATGTGCCCGAAAGCCATATCTGCAGCGCCATGGCGGAGTTTCGCGAGCCGCGCGAGCACCCCCAACAATAAGACGCGGCTCGACCGCACACCCCAGAGATCACCGTATCAATGGAAATCTTTCTTCCGATCGCCCATATGGACGTCAACCTGATCACCATCATCCTCTTCGGTGGTGTGGTCGGGCTGCTTTCCGGCCTGGTGGGCGTGGGCGGCGGCTTCCTCATCACGCCGCTGCTGATCTTCATCGGGGTGCCGCCCATCGTGGCGGTGGCCACCGGCGCCGCCCAGATCGTCGGCACCTCGGCGGCCGGCAGCTATGCCCACTGGCGGCTGGGCAACATCGATTTCAGGATGGGCATCGTCCTGCTGCTGGGCAGTTGGACGGGAGGTGGCATCGGCGTCTATGTGGCGAAGGTGCTGCAGCAGGGCGGACACTTCGGGAACATCGTGACGTTCCTCTACGTGGTGCTCCTGGGCATCGTCGGCACCTCCATGCTGATAGAGTCCGTCGGCGCGGTGCGCGGCGCCGGCAAACCAGGCAAAACCAAGACGAGCGGGGGGCTGGGCGCCCGGCTCGCGGCGGCGGGTGAGCGCCTGCCCTGGCAGATGGACTTTCCGGTTTCCCGCCTGCGGATCTCGGCCACGGTGCCCCTGCTGCTGGGCGTATCCGTGGGGGTGCTGACCTCTCTCATGGGTGTGGGCGGGGGCTTCATCATGGTTCCGGTGATGATCTACATGCTCAAGATGCCCACCAAAGTGGTGGTGGGAACATCCCTGTTCCAGCTTCTGTTCACCACCGCCGTGGTCGCTTCCATGCAGGCGGGGGTGAACCACGCCGTGGATCCGTTCCTGGCGCTCACGCTCATCCTGGGCTCGGCGTTCGGTACCCAGTGGGGCTCGCGTCTGAGCGTGAAGCTCCCCGGCGAACGTCTGCGTCTGGTGCTGGCGCTGGTGGTGGTGGCGGTGACCATCAAGATGCTGGTGGGCATTCTCGTTCGCCCCGAGGACATCTACAGCATGTCGGTGGTGGTCGGGTGAGTTTCCTCAGACGCCTGATCATCGCGGCGGGCTGCGTCCTGTGCCTGAGCGGGGCCGCCGCCGCTCAGAGTGAGCTGGTGACCGAGCTGGCGCAGCGCCACGTGGACATCACTGCCCAGTTCACCGGCGAGAAGGTGCTGATCTTCGGCGCGGTCTCCCATCCCGGGGACGTGATCATCAAGGTGGCCTCGCCCAACGAGACCGTCGCCATATCCCGCAAGGCGAAGTACGGGCCGTTCTGGCTCACCAGCGGCAAGTTCAACGTCAAGGACGCGCCGGGCCTGCTGTACATCCTCTCCGACCGCCCGCTGGAGGAACTGATCGATGAAGCCCAGCGCCAACGCTACGGCCTGTCCCTGAAGCACAGCCTGAGCGCAGCGACACCCGTGGACGTGCCCGCTGACGTGTCGGACTGGAAGGGCGCCTTCCTGGACCTGAAGAAGCGGGACGGCTACTACCTGGAGGACGGGAAGGCCGTGGACGTGGTGGGAAGCAAGTTGTTCTCCGCGAGCATGACCCTGCCCGCAAAGCTCCCGCTGGGGGACTACAAGCTGACCATCTACCTGGTTCGCGGCGGCAAGGTGGTCGCCCGGCAAACCCGTTCCCTGGAGGTGCGCGAAGTGCGCATCGAGCGCTGGGTCTCCGAGGTGGCCTACAGTCACTCGTGGCTGTTCGGCATCGCCTTCACGCTGGCGGCCATGGTCCTGGGGCTGGTGCTCGGCATCGCGCTGCGCAAGGGCGGCGACGACTGATCCGTCGCTTCATTACCTCGTCATATCGCCCGCGTACCCTGGGCGCGTCTCGAAGGAGCGCCGGCATGGTATGATTCGTGCTGCGTTCCAGCGCAGCCGGGCGACACGGTGGTGGCCCGGGAATCTCGAAGGATGCAGTGCCATGTCTTTCAAACAGGTCGTTGCCTTCAAGAAGGCCACCCTCCAGGAAGTGCTGGGCGGATCCATGGACCGTCTGGCCCGCGAGTGCGTCGGAGTGTGGCCGGACCCCGAGCGGCTGGATCAGCGGCTTGCGGAGGCCATCGGGCGCCTGCCCCACTGTCACCTGCTCTACGCGCTGGACACCAGCGGAATCCAGCTCAGCTCCAATGTCTCGCCGACCGGCGCCGATCCGGGAAAGCGCGGACAGAACGTCTCAGGGCGCCCGTACCACAGCACCAACCTGCCGTACCGCGGCATCATGATTTCCTCGGCGTACATCAGCGAAGTGAGCGGCAAGCGCTGCATCACCGCGGTGCAGGCTGTCTCGAAAGAGGGCGAGCTGCTGGGGTTTCTCGGGGCGGACTTCAACCTGGACGAGCTTCCCGACATTCCCGCACCGGCGACCGAGGTGGAGGCCACCCAGTACCGCGGCGACCCGGCCATCCGCAGCACGGTCTTCATGCAGTCGCGCATGCGCAGCGCCATGGACGAGCATATCGACCAGGTGCTGGCGGTCATGGAAAACCTGTTCCGGGAGCATGGCGTCTTCCACACCATCCTGCATTTCTCCAGCTCCCGGGTGGTGCTCTGGCTGCTGGATGATCCCTACAACTACCGGCTGCACAGCGTCGAGGAGCTCCTGGACCCGGAGCTGTGGCTGGTGTACGGGAGCCGGCCGTATCCGAACAATGCGGCCAAGGTCAGCCTGGAGCAGCTGCATCTGGTGTTCGAGTACTTCAAGGCGCTGCGCGCGGCCGACGAGAACATCTACCTGCGCTCGTCATCGATCAACATCATGAACGGCGTGGTCGGCCTGACCTTTTCCTGCGACGGCTCCCATTACATGCAGGCCGAGGAGTTTCTCAACAAGGAGCTGTCATTCTGGATCTGAGCTGCCGGCTTCCGGATCATTCCCGCCCGGATCACTCCCGCGGGGCGCGCCAGATGCCGAAGGCCTCCGGTGCCGGTGCCTGCTCCTCGGGCTGGCCGCCATCCACATCCTCCATCACCTCGCGGGCGAATGCCGTCAGCTTTTCCAGCAGGTCATGCTTGTCCGGAGTATCGATGTTCTGGCGTCCCAGGATGTACCCCATAGTGGCCGCCAGGTACTGAACGGTAATCCCAAGGTCCCGGGCCCGCTCGTCATGTTGTGTCAACGCGGCCTGTACGGACTGAACCAGCTCGTCGGTCAGCTGCATTTCGCTCATGGGCGGCTCCTGGTTGGTTGACTCCGGCGCAGTGTAACAGCCGCCTGTGGTGTCACGCAGCCCGCGGACGACGAGCCGGTTGCGCAAAGCGGGCGTTTCGGTACTAAATGAACCCGCGAGCCGGCAGCCGAGCCGGTGATCGGGGGGCAGCCAGCATGTCAGCAGTGAACAGCTGGCGCGAAGAGCGCCAGTCGGCGTGGTTGTACCGGCG
>DATFLG010000153.1:0-4075 GCA_035267985.1 Gammaproteobacteria bacterium
CGCGGCCTGATCCGTTATACCTCGGAGAAGGAGCAGGAAGGCGAGAAGACCCGCATCATCAAGCCCAAGACCATCGGCTACGGCGTGATGCTGGCGGCAATCATCTCCCTGCTGTCTTTCAGCATTGTCACCCGCGCTCCCCTGGACATGGCTGTCTACCAGGTGCGCAACCCCCTGTACGTCCTGCTTTCCGACGGAAGCATCCAGAACAGCTACGAGGTCAAGCTCAACAACAAGACCGAGCACTCCCTTGACCTGACCATTT
The DNA here is from genome assembly GCA_035267985.1 of Gammaproteobacteria bacterium. Lineage (GTDB taxonomy): Bacteria > Pseudomonadota > Gammaproteobacteria > DATFLG01 > DATFLG01 > DATFLG01. The sequence goes on from DATFLG010000153.1 coordinate 266, forward strand.
CCGTCTATGGCCTGCCGGGGGCCGCCGTTGATCTGGGACGGCTGCATGCCATTCACCTGGCACCCGAGCAGAGCCTGCGGGTGATGGCCCGGGTGCGGCTGCACCCCACCGCCCGGGAGGACAAGCCCAAGACCTTCCACTTCAAGGTCAGCGCCGAGGACGGGAGTATCGCGCCCCTGACCCAGCCCGTGCTGTTCTACATGCCGAAGCACGAAGAATCCACGGAGGATTCGGAATGAACCCGTTACTGAGCGTTCCCCTGGGCGTCGTTGCGCAGGTTGTCGTGTTCCTGAGCCTGTATCGCTTCACCCGCCTGACGGGGCGTACGGTTGCGGTGATCGTCGGCGTGCTTTCCCTGGCGATCTACTTCCCCGATGCGATCATCGAAAGCCATACCGGCGACGTGATGGCCATGCATGTGGCCACCTATCTGGTCGTGGTCTTCTTCATGGGGTTGATCACCAACCACCGGGAGCAGCGCCGCGCCGAGGGCGCGCCCGGCGGCGTTCACTGGGCGCCGGCGGCGATCATCGCCTTCTTCGGCGTCATCATTCTCCTGGACACGGTATTCGTCACCATTGCGCTGCAGGGGTTGCCCGATTCGTGGACGCGCTATGTGCTGCCTGCGCCCAGTGAGCCGGGGGAGGTGCGCTCGGAGTTCCCGGGTGTCGTGCCCCATGACCTGCGTGCCGACGACCACCAATACAACGCCTACCTCGCCCAGTACCGGCGCCAGCAGAAACGCGGCTGGCAGGTCCACAAGGGTTGGCTGTCCACGCCCCGCGCCCGGCACCCCGCGCCTTTCCAGGTGACGGTCGCGGACCGCTCCGGGCAGCCCGTCAGCGGCGCCCGGGTACAGGTGATCTTCCGCCGCCCGTCCAACAGCGGTGACGACCGGCGGTTTGCCCTGGAGGAGCTCAGCCCCGGCACCTATCGCGCCAGCATCCGTCTGCCCGATCCGGGGGTCTGGGATGTGCTGCTGCGGGTGAGGCGTGGCGAGGACCTGCATGAGCTGCAGGCGACCACCAGCGTGCGCGAGTACAATGGCGCCGTGCCCATGGAAAGCGTCGCCGGTACCGGTTGAGCGCCGGTGCAGACCCGGGACGACGACACCGTCTGGCCAGCAGGGTCGTGACCATGCCCCAGCAAACCACCGACACCGCGACAGGCGAGTCCGGGGATTGTTTCCACTGCGGGCTGCCCGTGCCGCGTGGCAGTCACTACCGGGTGTCCATCGACGGCGTTGAACAGCCCATGTGCTGTCCCGGCTGTGAGGCCGTGGCCCGGGCCATCGTGGACAACGGCCTGACGGACTTCTACCGCTACCGCACCGGCCCGTCACCCACCGGCAAGGGCCTGGTGCCCGAGGCCCTGCGCGAGCTGGAGCTCTACGACCGCCCCGAGCTGCAGCGCAGTTTCGTGCACACCGAGGCGGAGAACGTGCGCGAGGCGTCCCTGATCCTCGAGGGCATCGTCTGTGCCGCCTGTGTGTGGCTCAACGAACGCCATGTGAGCGCGCTGCCCGGGGTTCTGGACTTTCAGGTCAATTATTCCACCCACCGGGCCCGGGTGCGCTGGGACGACAGCCGCATTCACCTGAGCGACATTCTCAAGGCCATCAGCGCCATCGGCTACGTCGCCCACCCCTTCGACTCCGAACGCCAGGAGTCGGTCTTCAAGCGCGAACGGGGCGCGGCCCTGCGGCGCATTGCCGTCGCCGGGCTGGGCATGGTGCAGGTCATGATGCTGGCGGTGGCCATGTACGCCGGCGACTACCAGGGCATGGCGTGGGATATCCGCAATCTCATGCGCTGGGTGAGCCTGCTCATCGCCACACCGGTGGTGCTGTACTCTGCGCGCCCCTTCTTCCAGTCGGCCTGGCGGGACCTCAAGCGCCGACAGCTGGGAATGGACGTGCCCGTGTCCCTCGCCATCGGGGGGGCGTTCCTGGCCAGCGCCTGGGCCACCGTGGCGGGCCACGGCGAGATCTACTTCGACTCGGTGACCATGTTCGCCTTCTTCCTGCTGGGAGGCCGGTACCTGGAAATGATGGCCCGGCACCGGGCGGGTCAGGCCGCCGAGGAACTGGTGCGGCTGCTGCCGGCGGCGGCCACCCGGGTGGGGAAGGATGGCAGCGAAGAGGTGGTTTCGGTGGCGGATCTGGCGCCGGGGGACCGGGTGCTGGTGCGCCCCGGCGATACCGTCCCCGCCGACGGCGGCGTCATCGAAGGGGTGAGCTCCGTGGACGAATCGCTGCTCACCGGAGAAAGCCTGCCCCGGGGCCGCGGTGTCGGCGACGAGCTGGTGGGCGGCACGGTCAATGTGGAGAGCCCCCTGGTGATGGAGGTGGAGAAGGTGGGCGGAGACACCGTCCTGTCCTCCATCGTGCGCCTGCTGGATCGGGCCCAGACGGAAAAGCCCCACCTGGCCCGGCTGGCCGACCGGGCCGCCGCCTGGTTCGTGGGCGCCCTGCTGGTGCTCGCCGCCGGGGTGGCCTGGTGGTGGTGGCAGCACGATCCGGCCGAGGCTTTCCGGGTCACTCTCTCGGTGCTGGTGGTGACCTGTCCCTGTGCGCTTTCCCTGGCCACCCCGGCGGCCGTCACCGCCGCCACCGGGGCCCTCACCCGTCTGGGTGTGCTCACCACCCGGGGCCACGCGCTGGAAACCCTGGCCCGGGCAACCCATGTGATATTCGACAAGACCGGCACCCTGACCGAAGGCCGTCTGCAGCTCGACCAGGTTCTGCGTCTGCGGGACGTCACCCGCGACCGCTGTCTGACCATCGCGGCGGCCCTGGAGCAGGGGTCGGAGCACCCGCTGGCCCGCGCCCTGAGGGCCGATGTTCCCGGCCGCCTCAAGGCGGTGGACTTGCGGGCCGTGCCCGGCGCCGGCGTGGAGGGCGTGGTCCAGGGGCGGCGCTACCGGATCGGAACGCCGGGCTTCGTGGCGGAGCTGGCCCCGACAGCCCCGCCTCACAGCGCCCCGCGACCGTCGCCGGAGCCGGGCGAGGCCGGCAGCACCCAGGTCATGCTGGGCGACGAGCGGGGGCCCGTGGCGATGTTCGTGCTGGCGGACCGCCTGCGGGCCGGTGCGGCCCAGACGGTGCGGGCCCTGCAGGCCCAGGGGTTGACCGTGGAGCTGCTCAGCGGTGACGACCCCCAGCCCGTGCAGGCGGTGGCCCGGGCCCTGGGTATCGAAGAGGCAAAGGCGCGCCTGCGGCCCCAGGACAAGCTGCGCCATATCCGCGACCTCCAGCAAGCCGGTGCGGTCGTGGCCATGGTGGGCGACGGGGTGAACGACGCGCCGGTGCTGGCCGGTGCCCAGGTCTCCCTGGCCATGGGCTCGGGGACCCAGCTGGCACAGGCGAGCGCCGACATGGTGCTGCTTTCCGAGCACCTGCCGCACCTGCAGGAAACCGTCGGCGAGGCCCGCCGCACCCTCTGGGTGGTGCGGGAGAACTTCGCCTGGGCGGTGCTGTACAATCTGTGCGCGGTGCCCCTGGCGGCCGCCGGGATGGTGGCCCCCTGGATGGCGGCTATCGGCATGTCGGTGAGCTCGCTGCTGGTGGTGCTCAACGCGCTGCGGCTTACCCGTACCCGGGAGCAGACCCGTCAGATACTGACTGACCGCGAGGGCGTGCACCGTCCTCAGCCCCTGATCCGCTGAAGCCGTCCTCCGCCGCCGAGGCGGACCGCAAACCGTTCCCGGAGCGAGCACGCCCATGACACTCGCAGCATTGACCATCGCCGGGCTGCTGATCAGCCTCGCGGCCCTGTTGCTCACCTATCTGATCACCGCGCGGTCCCGTGC
>DATFLG010000154.1:0-6344 GCA_035267985.1 Gammaproteobacteria bacterium
GCCGGTGGCCGCCTCCACCAGGGCCCGGCGGTGCGCCTCGCGCTTGAGCACCGGCAGGCAGTAGTGATGGGGGCGCAGCCCCCCCTGAAACAGGGCGTTGCGGTTGAGCAGCAGATGGTGGGCGGTGATCGTGGCGGCCACCGTCGCCGGCGCGGCGCGCACGAATTCCACACCCTGGCGGGTGGTGACATGTTCGAGCACCACCTTGAGACCCGGAAAGCGGTCGACCAGGGGCGCCAGTACCCGTTCGATGAACACCGCCTCCCGGTCGAACATGTCCACGTCGGGATCGGTGACCTCCCCGTGGACCAGCAGGGGCAGCCCGTGCTGGTCCATGGCCTCCAGGGCCGGGTAGGTGCGGGCGATGTCGGTGACGCCGGCATCGGAATGGGTGGTGGCGCCGGCGGGGTAGAGCTTCACCCCGTGCACCGCGGCGCTGGCCCGGGCGGCCTCGATCTCCGCCGGGGAGGTCTCGTCCGTCAGGTACAGGGTCATCAGGGGTTCGAACGCCGTGTCGGGCGGCACGGCCGCCAGAATCCGGTCGCGATAGGCCAGCGCCTGGGCGGTGGTGGTCACCGGCGGCTTGAGGTTGGGCATGATGATGGCCCGGCCGAACTGAGCGGCCGTATGGGGCACCACCGCCGCCAGGGCCTCGCCATCGCGCACGTGCAGGTGCCAGTCGTCCGGGCGGGTGAAGGTCAGCTCCATGGGCGCGATTATACCCGCCCGGCCGCCGGAACGCAGGGTGGACCCACTTGAGCAGAAAGGCGCCACGGAAGACACGGAAAGCACGGAAAACGGGGAGTGGGCCGAGCGTGGTTCGTCGACCGGAAAAAACAGGGCGAGAAAAAGGGTCGGAGTCGATCGTCGAGCGTCCCGGTGGCTCAGGCCAGGTGGTCGCTCGACTCCGACTCCCTTTTCGCCATGAGATTCGGTGCAATGCGCTGCGCTGATTGCACCCTTGGGCAGCGAAGCTCGTTGTGTAGATCTTGCGCCGGCCGTGCTTTACCCCGCTTCGGCCTGCGATGCTCGGTATGGCACACGAAGTCGAAGAGACCGCCATCCCGCTCATCGCGTTGTTGGCGGCCGTGCTTTCCGTTTCTTCCGTGGTGCTTCCTTCCCCGGATTCCGCTGGCGCTTCATCCGGGCTACCAGGGTCGGGCTCCCACCAAGGTGGTTCGCGGATGGTAGCCCGGATGGAACGAAGTGGAATCCGGGGATTTCGACCTGTCCCTGGCCGTGTCTTCCGTGGCTCCTTTCTTTCCCCGGATTACGCTGGCGCTAATCCGGGCTACGATTTGTCCGTGTTTTCCGTGGCGCCTTTATCTTTTCCGGGCTGGGCCGTGGTTTTCGCCGGGCGTCGCCTCGTCACACGATGGGCGGTTCGTCGTCCGGGGCGGGCCAGTGCTCGGTGGTGTATTCGTGAAACTCCTCCACGGCCTGCTCGGCCTTGCGCGGGGCGCTGAAACGGGCGATGTGAAACAGCCCTTCGCCTTCGTTCACCAGGGGCAGGTTGGTGCGTCCGATCACGATGCCGCTGACACCCGCTTCCACGTTGACCTCGCGGGTGCCCACGGGATTGGCAATCACCCCGAGGGTATCCCCCTTGGCCACCCGCGCGCCCAGGGCCACCGTGGCCCTCAGGATGCCGCTCTGGGGCGCGCGCACCCAGGTGCTGGAACGGGCCACCACCGGGCCGGGGCGCTCGCGGCGTTTCTTGCGCACCGCCGGCAGCATGGCCAGCTCGCGCATGACCGACACGATGCCGTGCAGGCCGGCGCGGATGGCCAGCTCGTTGAAGCGCAGGGCCTCGCCGGCCTCGTAGAGCAGCATGGGGATGCCGAGCTCGGCGGCCACTTCCCGCAGGGATCCGTCCCGCAGGTCGGAGTTCAGCACCACCGGCACGCCGAAGGCCCGGGCCAGGCGCTCGGTTTCCTCGTCATCCAGCCGGGCGCGGATCTGGGGCAGGTTCTCCCGGTGCACGGCCGCGGTGTGCAGGTCGATGCCGTGAGTGCAGTTGCGCACGATCTCTTCCATGAACAGATGCGCCACCCGGGCGGCCAGGGAGCCGTGGTCCGAGCCGGGAAACGATCGGTTCAGATCCCGTCGGTCCGGCAGGTAGCGGGTGTGCTGCATGAAGCCGTGGACGTTGACGATGGGCACGGCAATCAGTGCGCCCCGCAGCCGCTTCAGCGCCGGCAGCTTGAGGAGCCGGCGGATGATTTCCACCCCGTTGATCTCGTCCCCGTGAATGGCCGCGCTGACGAACAGACGCGGCCCCGGCTTGCGCCCGTGAACCACCTCCACGGGAATGGTCACCGGCGCATGGGTGTACAGCGCCGTGACCGGCAGCTCCATGGACACGCGGCTTCCGGGCTCGATCAGCTCTCCGCCGACCTTGAGGCTGGGCCTGCTCATGGCGACGGCGCCCTCAGCCCTTGCCGCGGGTGCGGGTACGGTTGGGTCGGGCGTGCTTTTCGATGAACTGGATGATAAGGCCGGCCACGTCCTTGCCGGTGGCGCCCTCGATGCCCTCCAGGCCCGGGGAGGAATTGACTTCCATCACCACCGGCCCGTGGTTGGAGCGCAGGATGTCCACCCCCGCCACGTTCAGGCCGATGACCTGGGCGGCCCGCACGGCGGTGGATCGTTCCTCGGGGGTGATCTTGATGAGCTCGGCGGTGCCGCCCCGGTGCAGGTTGGAGCGGAACTCGCCTTCCTTGGCGGTGCGCATCATGGCCGCCACCACCTTGCCATTCACCACAAAGCAGCGGATGTCCGAGCCGCCGGCCTCCTTGATGAATTCCTGCACCAGGATGTTGGCCTTCAGCCCCATGAAGGCCTCCACCACGCTCTCGGCCGCCTTGCGGGTTTCGGCCAGCACCACGCCGATGCCCTGGGTGCCTTCCAGCAGCTTGATGACCAGCGGGGCGCCACCCACCATCTTGATCAGATCCTGCACGTCGTCGGGGGAATGGGCGAAGCCGGTCACCGGCAGCCCGATACCCGCCCGGGAGAGCAGCTGCAGGGAGCGCAGCTTGTCCCGGGCCCGGCTGATGGCCACCGACTCGTTGACCGGAAACACCCCCATCATCTCGAACTGGCGCAGCACCGCCGCGCCGTAGAAGGTGATGGATGCCCCGATGCGGGGGATGACCGCGTCGAAACCGGTCAGCACCTCCCCCTTGTAATGGATCTCCGGTTTGTGGGAGGTGATGTTCATGTAGCAGCGCAGGGTGTCGATCACCCGCACCTCGTGGCCGCGCTGCTTGCCCGCCTCAACCATGCGGCGGGTGGAATACAGGCTGGACTTGCGGGACAGGATGGCGATCTTCACCGCAGGCTCCCTGGTGTGCGGGGTGTCTGGGGGAGTGTCGCCCAGAGCGCCGGAGTTGTACAGGTGTCCCGGGCCGGGAGAAGAAAACAGCGCCACGGGAAAAAAGGGGGTCAGGGGAAAAAAGGGGGTCAGAGACGATCATCCACGGGTAACAGTCACCATGCAGGCGATCGTCTCTGACCCCCTTTTTTCCTTTGATCTTGGCCTTCCGTGGATTCCGTGGCTCTTCCCTCCCGGCGCGTCATCCCCGGGGATCGCCGGCGAGATAGGAGCGCCTCGGGTCCACCAGGAACCCGTTGCGCAGGGCGGTGCGCCCCAGCAGCATACGGAAGTTCATGGTGTCACGGTCGGTCAGGGTGATCTCTATGGGCACTTCCCGGTCGCCGAGGCGCGCCGGTGTGCAGATGACGTAGCGCCGCTCCCGATGTCCGCCGGAGTCGGACACCCAGCGCCGGTCCTCGACCCGGGCGTCGCACTCCACTTCCACGTCATTGCGCTTCTGCAGGGGATGGATGGCAAAGCGCACCCGGGTGCCGCCGCGGCCCCGGTAGGCTTCCACCCGGAAGGCGTGCAGGGCCGAGGTGCGTGCGCCGGTGTCCACCTTGGCCTTGATGGCGTCGATGCCCAGCTCCGGCAGGCTCAGCCATTCACGCCAGCCGAGCACCGTGCGCGGGCGGCGCGTGTTCATGGCGCTCAGAGCAGGCCCTGCTGGCTCAGCAGGGCGAGGGTGAAACGCACGCCGAAGCCGGTGATGTCCGTGGGGACATGGGCCAGCCCGCCCTTGTGGTTGCCGCTGGCCAGGTCCACGTGCACCCAGGGCACTTCAGCGGGTACGAACCGGTTCAGGAAGCGCGCCGCGAGAATATGATCGGCCTCGTTCTCGACGGCGCACTGCTTCACGTCGGCGACCCGGCTCTCCAGGTCCTCGTCGAAGTCCCGGTCGGTGGGAAACGGCCAGACCCGCTCGCCGCTGGCACGGCCGGCGGCGATCACCTTCTCGGACAGGGCGTCGGTGTTGGTGAACGCGCCGCTGTAGCGCGTGGACAGGGCGTCCACGCAGCTGCCGGTGAGGGTGGCGTAGTCCAACAGCAGCGCCGGCTTGCGCTTGCCCGCCAGGGCCAGGGTGTCGGCCAGCACCATGCGCCCTTCGGCATCGGTGTTCACCACCTCGATGCGGGTGCCGTCGGAGGCGGTGATCACGTCGTTGGGCTTGTACGCCTTGGGCCCGATGTGGTTCTGGGCCAGGGCCAGCCAGCACTCCACCGCGAAAGGCACCTGCAGTCGGGACAGGGCCAGCAGGGTGCCCAGGGCCACGGCGCTGCCCGCCATGTCCTCGTGCATGCCGAGCATGTAGCGGGCCGGCTTGAGGTTGACGCCGCCGGTGTCGAAGCAGATGCCCTTGCCCACCAGGCTCACGGTGCCGCGGTTGCGCCTGGCGCTGCGGGCCGGTTGACCGCCGGCGGTGCGCGGGCGGTAACTCAGATGAACGATGCCCGCGTCGGCATCGGGGCTGCCCTGGGCCACCGCCAGGAAGGCGCCGGCCTTGCGGCGGGTGAGGATGCGGGTGTCCCAGAACTCCATGCGCCAGCCTTCCTGGCGGGCCAGGCCCGCCACCGTGCGCCGGTAGTGGGCGGGGGTCAGGGTGTTGGGGGGCAGCTGGGTCAGCCACCGGCTCAGGTGATTGCCCTCGGCTTCGGCCCGGGTGCGCTTGAGGTCCAGGCGCCGGCCTGCGCCGTACAGGGCGATGCGCCGCAGGGGCGCGGGTGCCTGCGGCTTGCGCTTGAAGCTGGGCATGGGGGCGACCGCCGCCAGCAGCGCCGCCACCACCGCTTCGGCGGCGCGGCCCGCCATGTCGGGCGTCAGGCCGGTCACCTGCACGCCCACGTTGCGGGGCTGGCCTTCCAGGGCCTGGGCCGCCAGCCTGCGCCCCAGGGTGAGCAGGTCGAACGCCGCGGGCTCCCCCTGCAGGGCCGCCAGCACCACCCGGGTGCCGGCGGCGTTGGGCAGGTCGACGGCGAGCGCCGGCTGATTGGGCGCCGCCCCCTTGCGCCGCTCCAGGCGCGCCTTGAGCACATCGGCGTAGGGCAGGCGGGGCCAGCGGCCTTTGAGCACACCGTCGGCCGCGATCATCACCAGGGCGTCGTGGCTGTCCACCTGGCGCGCGGTGGGATCGCCTAGATGCTGATTGACGGCGATTTTCTGAAGGTGCTCGAGCTTGGCCTGCATGGCGTTCACCTTGACCTCCCGGGGCAAAACGCAGATCATATCGCGCTTGATCTTTTTCCGGTACCGTGGCCGGCCCGCGCGGGTGCCCTGTTACCGGCGTGCATGCAACGTCTGCCGCGGACAGCCCGGGAATGCGCCAGCGCGCCCCGGCTCGCACCCCGCGGAACGCAGCCTCCGCACGCCGCAGTGCCCCCCATTAAAGATGGCCAGGCCAACGCTGCCAAGCAGCCAATGCGACAAGGAGCCCCATGAACGCCGCGGACAAGAAACGGCTGTTGCGCGAAATGCTGTTTGCGCGCCGCTTTGAGGAACGCTGCTACGAGGCCTACGTGGAACGCAAGATCGGGGGCTTCCTGCACCTGTATCCCGGCCAGGAGGCCTGCGTGTACGGCGTCATGGAAGCGGCCCGGCCCGGTCAGGACTATGTGATCACCGGCTACCGCGACCATATCCACGCCATCAAGTGCGGCGCCGATCCCAAGAAGATCATGGCGGAGCTGTTCGCCAAGGAAACCGGCGCCAGCCGCGGCCGTGGCGGCTCCATGCATATCTTCGACGTGGAGCACCACTTCATGGGCGGCTATGCCCTGGTGGGCGGGCCGTTCCCCCTGGCCGCCGGCATGGCCAAGGCCATTAAAATGAAGGGCGGCGACGAGATTTCCATCTGCTTTCTGGGGGATGCGGCCAACAACCAGGGCACCTTCCACGAGTCCCTGAACATGGCCGCCCTCTGGGACCTGCCGGTGCTGTACGTGTGCGAGAACAACCTCTACGGCATCGG
>DATFLG010000155.1:0-5892 GCA_035267985.1 Gammaproteobacteria bacterium
CAGGGGCTGGAAGCTGTCGCTGCGGTGAGAGCGCTCGTGGTTCTCGAAGGAGTCCCAGAAGGTCACGATGATGGCCTCCCGGTCCTTGAGCTCCGTGTTCACCGGCTGACCGACGCTGGAGCCCTCGTTGGAGATGTTGCCGCTGTTGAGCGCCACGAAGCCCCCGGCGAATCCGGTGTCCGAGTGGTAGGTCTTCACGTTCTCGCACAGGGTCGCGACCCGCTCCTGCAGGTCATCGACGGTGTATTCGGGCTTGAGGATCACCCGGTTGACGGTCACGACTCCGTTCATGGGGAAGTTGGGAATCAGTCCGCTCATGGCACACCTCCTGCTCGTCTGTGTTTATGTGCCTATAAAAATATTATTACTTAGTAAAATAATCAACTATTCAGCGAGTGGGGGAATCCCCGGGGCGCGTGCCCGGGACGCCTGGGCCGTGGCAGGGGTGCTGCGCAGCGCCGCCGGTGATCCGGAGCCGGGATCCGAACCACCGCCACATCGGATTCCGGGTCAGCCGCTCCCGGCGCTGTCAGGGCAGATGGAAGCACTGACGGAAGAAGGCATCCTGGAACAGGGGGGCTGTCTGACCGTGACGCGCCGGAGGCCGGCGATGTTCACCCCGCCGGGGTCACGGCCTTGAGCAGGGGCGCCGGACCGGGCCGGGGCTGGCCATTCACCGCCGGGCGCAGAACGGCCCCGCCGGCGCCCCGGCCACCGTCAGGCCGGGGCCCGCATCCCCGGCCGTAGCGTCACGGCCCTGCGTGTCGGGGTCACGGTGGCGATCCGTTCACCTGGATGCGTCGACCCCGCGCGCCGGTGGTCTTGGGCAGGGTGACGGTGAGCACGCCGCGCCGGTACCGGGCCCGCGCCCCGGCCTCGTCCACCGCCGCCGGCAGCGGCACCGCCCGCTCGAAGCGTCCATAGGCGCACTCCAGCAGGTGATAGCGTCCCAGGGTCTGTTCGCGGCCGGCCTGCTTTTCGCCCTGCACCACCAGAACCCGGTCATTCACCGCCACCTGGAAATCATCCGGCTCCATCCCCGGCGCCTCCAGCCGGACGGTGACCTGCTCCTCGTCCTCCGCGACTTCAGCCGCCAGCGGCCCCCAGCGGGGGGCGCGGGCGGTCAGCTGATCCTCCGCAGTTTGAAGCTCCCCGGTGCCGCGGACAGGCTGGAAGCGGGTCAGCGCATGGCCGGCCCGGCTCACCAGCTGCTGCCAGCCCTCGGCCAGCTGCTCCCACGCCCGGCCCAGGCCGGAGCGAACCTGCTCCAAGGTGCTCATCTGTCTTCTCCCGATAGTCTGTTGGCAGCCTCCGGCACGGGCGACCGCCGTCAGGGCGTTCTCCGGTCCCGGGCAACTAAGAGCGCGACTCCAGGACTCTCAGCCGCGCCTGCAGTGCCCGTATCTCGTCCAGCAGGTCCAGCGCCAGGGCGGCGCCGGAGAGATTCACGTCCAGGTCCCGCTGCAGATGCACGGCCACATGCACCCGGCGTACGGCGGTTCCGGCAAACCGCCAGGTCCGCCCTTCCACAGCCACCGGTTCGATCAGCCCTTCCTGGACCATCGCCAGCAGCTCCTCGGCCGGCAGATCGCAGCTGCGGCACAGCTCCCCCAGGGTCAGGGTCAGCTCCTCGTCCATCAGCACGCCGCTGAGGGGCCGGTTCCGTTCTCCTTCAGCCACGGTTCACTCTCCCAGGTTGGCCCGCGGATCGAAAGGCATTTCCCGGGCCATGCGCTCGTACAGCGCGCGGCGCGCCTCGTTGTCCGCGGGGGGTGTGACAATGCGCAGCACGGCGTACTGGTCGCCGGGCGCCTTTGCGGGCAGGCCGCGACCCTTGAGCCGCAGCTTCTGGCCGGACTGGGAGCCCGCCGGCACTTTCAGCTCCACCTGTCCGCCCAGGGTCGGCACTGCCACTGTACCCCCCAGAGCGGCCTCCCAGGGGGTGACCGGCAATGTGACGTACACATCCCGGTGCTCCACCCGGAACAGCGGGTCGGGCTCGAATTCCACCTCCAGGAACAGGTCGCCGTCGGGCGCCCCGCCGGTGCCGGGCCCGCCCTGTCCCGACAGGCGGATCTGCTGTCCGGCGGTCACGCCGCGGGGGATCTTGACGTTGAGGGTGCGGGGGCGCAGGCCCACGTGGCCCCGCGGGTCCACCTCCGGCACCTGCAGCTGCAGGGTGCGGGTGGCGCCCTGGTAGGCGTCTTTCACGCTGATGAGCACCTTGGCGTGATGGTCTTCGCCGCGACGGCGAAACTCGCCGCGCCGGCCGGTGGCGTGGCCCGCGCCGCGAAACGGCCCGCCGGCACCGAAGAGGGACTCGAAGAAGTCGCTGAACCGACTCTGGTCCGCCCCTGTGAAGCCGCCTCCGGTGAACTCGAAGCCGGCGTCCCAATCCGGGGGCGGCCGGAAATCCTGGCCCTGGCGCCACTGGCTGCCCAGCTGATCGTAGGCGGCCCGTTTCTCCGGATCCTTGAGGACCTCGTAGGCCTCGTTGACCTCCTTGAAGCGGGCCTCGGCGTCGGACTCCTTGCTGACGTCGGGGTGATACTTGCGGGCCAGCTTGCGATAGGCCCGCTTGATTTCGTCCTGGGAGGCGTCCTTGGACACCCCCATGATGCCGTAGTAGTCCTTGTATTCCATGCTCGGCTGTCCCCGTGGATGGGTTCGCGGTCGTTGGACGGACCCGGGGCGGTTCCCGGGCGGCCCCCTGGCGGGCCCGGCCATCGGGCAGGCGCCGGCGGGGCGCAGCCGCTGTCGCCGGCCGTGGCGCCGCGCGGGGCCGACCCCGCGCGGCGGGCCGGTTATTCCCCTTCCACGGCGATGCGCCGGGGCTGTACCCGCTGGTGCTTGGGTATCACGATCTCCAGCACGCCGTTGCGGGCCTTGGCGCTGACCTTTTCGGCGTCGGCGGTGTCCGGCAGGGAGAACCGCCGGTAGAAGCTGCCCCGAACCCGCTCGACCCGCTTGTAGCCTTCACGCTCCTCGGTCTTCTCGGTCTGCTCGCGCTCGCCGCGGATGGACAGCACGCCGTTCTCCATGTGCACTTCGATGTTGGCCGGGTCCACGCCGGGTATGTCCGCATAGATCACGAAACGGTCCTGCTCCTCCTTGATGTCCACGGCGGGCACCCAGTCGCCGGTGACCACGTTGGCGTTGTCCTCCGCGCCGGTGGGGGGCAGGCGGTTGTCGAACATGCGGTTGATCTCGTTCTGGAGCTGGTTGAGCATGCTCCAGGGCTCATAACGGGTGACTGCCATGGGAACCTCCTTCAACTGATCGGTTGTGCGCCCCTGCAGGGCGAGGGTTACCCGTTAACATGGTGCCGCGGGCCCGGATTTCAAGCGGGGCGGGCGCGCTCGCGGCCGCCGGCGCCGCGCCCGGGCCGGCCGGGCCTGTTCCACAGACGCCCGGAGCATCGTGCGGGACCACAATATCTTGTGGTGGCGCGTCATAACTCCGTCACTCCCGGTATGTGCTTTATATTCAACAAGATCTCGCCTGTATGTTTTCAAGTGATTGTTTTTTATATATAAAGTTTTTTGTATTCCGCCCGTCGCCGTGCCTTGACAGGACCCGCCGGGGTGCCTAATCTGCCCTCCATTCACCACAATATCTTGTGGTGCCCCATGTCAGCCCAACGGCAGGTTTCGGTCCGACCATCGGGCCGACGGCAGTTCATAACGACAATGCCCAGGGAGCCAGGAGAGAGCATGACCACCGCACACCTTAAGGCCGTTCCCAGTCGCGTTTCCGAGATTCCTCTGCAGCCGGCCTCCCAGGACATCTGGGACAAGAAGTACCGGCTCAAGACCAAGGACGGCACGCCGGTGGACCCCAGCATCGACGGCACCTACAAGCGGGTGGCCCGTGCCCTGGCGGACGTGGAGAGCACTCCGGACAAGCGCGAGCACTGGTACGAGCGGTTCCTGTGGGCGTTGCGCCGAGGGGCGATTCCGGCCGGGCGCATCACCTCCAACGCCGGGGCCTGGGACCACAAACCCGCCACCTCCACCATCAACTGCACGGTGTCCGGCAGCATCCAGGACTCCATGAACGACATCCTGGAGAAGGTGCACCAGGCGGGCCTGACCCTGAAGGCCGGCTGTGGCATCGGCTACGAGTTCTCCACCCTCAGGCCCAAGGGGGCCTATGTGGCCGGCGCGGGGGCCTACACCTCCGGTCCGCTGTCGTTCATGGACATCTATGACCGCATGTGCTTCACGGTCTCCTCGGCGGGCGGGCGTCGGGGTGCCCAGATGGCCACGTTCGACGTGGGCCATCCGGACGTGCTGGATTTCATCCGGGCCAAGCGCGAGGACCGGCGGCTGCGCCAGTTCAATCTGTCCCTGCTGATCACCCGGGAGTTCATGGAGGCGGTGCGCAACGATTCGCGCTGGCCCCTGGCTTTCCCGGTGACCCGGGAGGAGGCCGAAACCGCGGATCTGGACTTCTCCAATCCCGAGCAGGTGATCTGGCGCGAGTGGCCCATCAAGTCGTCCTACATCACCAATGCCGCGGGCCAGGTGGCGTGCCGGATCTACCGCACCATCCGCGCGCGGCGGTTGTGGGACGTGATCATGTCCTCCACCTACGACTATGCCGAGCCCGGGTTCATCCTGATCGACAAGGTCAACGAGATGAACAACAACTGGTTCTGCGAGAGCATCCGCGCGACCAATCCCTGCGGGGAACAGCCGCTGCCCCCGTACGGCTCCTGCCTGCTGGGCTCGGTGAACCTGACCAAATTCGTGCTGGATCCGTTCACGGACCGGGCCCGTTTCGACTGGGATGAATACCGCGAAGTGGTGGCGGTGTTCACCCGCATGCTGGACAACGTGGTGGAGATCAACGGCCTTCCCCTCGACGGGCAGCGCGGAGAGATACTGCGCAAGCGCCGTCACGGCATGGGTTACCTCGGGCTGGGTTCGACCCTGACCATGCTGCGTATGAAATACGGGGCGCCCGAGTCCCTGGCGTTCACCGAGCGCGCCACGCGGGAGATGGCGGTGGAGGGCTGGCGGGTAGCCCTGGACCTGGCCCGGGAGAAGGGGCCCGCCCCCATTATGGAAGAAGAGTTCGAGGTCACTCCGGAAATGCTCACCAAGCGCCCGGAGATGGCCCGGGACGGCTGGAAGGCGGGCGACCACGTGCCGGGCAAGCTGCTCCACGCCCGCTACAGCCGCTACATGCAGCGGGTGGCCGGTGTCGAGCCGGAGCTGGTGGAGGATCTGGCCAGAGTGGGCGCGCGGTTCACGCACCATACGTCCATCGCGCCCACGGGGACCATCTCCCTGTCCCTGGCCAACAACGCCAGCAACGGCATCGAGCCCTCCTTCGCCCATCACTACTATCGCAACGTGATCCGCGAGGGGCGCAAGACCAAGGAGAAGGTGAGCGTCTACTCCTTCGAGCTGCTGGCCTTTCGGGAGCTGATCAATGCCCAGGCCATGCCCTACACGGAGAAGACCGAAGAGCAGCTCCCGGAGTATTTCGTCACGGCCGACGACATCAGTCCCAAGGAGCATGTGGACATCCAGGCCGCCGCCCAGAAATGGATCGATTCGAGCATCTCCAAGACGGCCAACGTGCCCACGGACTACCGCTATGAGGACTTCAAGGACATCTACATGTACGCCTACGAGCAGAGCCTGAAGGGTTGCACCACCTTCCGGTTCAACCCCGAGGCGTTCCAGGGCGTGCTGGTCAAGGAAAAGGATCTTGAGAACACCAGCTACCGCTTCGAGCTCGAGGGCGGGGAAGTGGTGGAGCTCAAGGGCAACGAGGAAGTGGAATACGACGGCGAGGTGCATACCGCCGCCAACCTGTACGACGCCCTCAAGGAGGGCTATTACGGCAAGTTCTGATCGC
Organism: Gammaproteobacteria bacterium; assembly: GCA_035267985.1. Classification (GTDB taxonomy): domain Bacteria; phylum Pseudomonadota; class Gammaproteobacteria; order DATFLG01; family DATFLG01; genus DATFLG01. The sequence goes on from DATFLG010000155.1 coordinate 5,872, forward strand.
CCGCGGGCGGCGCTTTGGTGA
>DATFLG010000156.1:0-7021 GCA_035267985.1 Gammaproteobacteria bacterium
ACAATCAGGGGCAGACCAGGACTTTCTATGTGACGCGCATCGCCGGCGACTACATCACCATCGACGGCAACAATCCCCTTAGCGGGCGTGAAGTGATATTCAAGCTCGAGATACTGACGGTTCGCGACGCCACCGAAGAAGAGATCCAGTTCGGCGGCAAGATCGAGGAAGGGCCGGATACCCCCGGCAGCAAGCAAGTCCCTATCTGATCCCCGCGGCGTCTGCCGAGAGAGGCGGCCGGCGGGCAGGCCCTGGAAAATAGACAGCGAAGAACTGCAGAGTAAGCGGCCGCGCGCCCCTACAGGGTCGCGCGGCGCTCGGCGTCAGGGGCGCTTCGGAGTGGTGTACTTGGCCTCTTTCTGGAACGGTTCCCAGATGGTGTCGTAGCCCACGTAACCCTTTTCATTCGGTTCCTTCTGACGGGTGGTCAGGAAGCGCGATTTGCCTTCGGGAACCTTCGGCCGGGTCTTGGGTGCATCACTCATGATCTACCTCCACAATGTGGTAACAACGGGGGTGTGATTAAACGGTGCCAGCCCCCTGCGAATTTACTGGCAATTCAAACTGTTATTGGCGCCGTTCAGAGCGTCCCGGCTGCCCTCGTGAACCCGACGCCATGGCACTGCAGGGCCTGCCCGAGAGGCCGGGCGCACTGATGGCGTAACTGCGCATGATGTTACCTCAGCGTGTTTCGTTTGCCAATGTTTCCGGGATCGCGCAGGACGCAGGTCGGGTTAGCGAAGCGCCACCCGACGCCCCGACAGGCGAGGTCCAGGACATAGACGTAGGTCGGGTCAGCGAAGCGTCACCCGACGTTCCGACAGGGAGCGCCGGGGCGTACACGTAGGTCGGGTCAGCGAAGCGTCACCCGACGCCCCGACAGGGAGTGCCGGGACGTAGACGTAGGTCGGGTCAGCGAAGCGTCACCCGACGCCCCGACAGGCGGGTTCCAGGACGTAGACGTAGGTCGGGTTAGCGAAGCGTAACCCGACAAACAAACAAAAAAGCAACCGAACGACAGGGAGGTCGTATGCGATACCGGCGCAATTGGGTGCCGGGCGGCTGTTTCTTCTTCACCGTCGTCACCCGCCGGAGACGCCCGTTGCTGACCCGGGCTGATTCGGTCGACGTGCTGCGGGCCGCCTTCCGTTCGGTCCGGACCGAACGCCCGTTTCGCGTCGACGCGATCGTGGTGTTGCCGGATCACCTGCACTGCATCTGGACGCTTCCCGAGGACGACGCCGACTTCGCCACCCGCTGGCGGCTGGTCAAGACCTGGTTCACCCGTCAATGCGAGCCGAGCCTGCGCGGGCAAGTCGCCGGGTGGCGCGCGGCACGGGGCGAACAGGTGGTCTGGCAGCGGCGCTATTGGGAGCACACCGTGCGTGATGCGGAGGATTTCGTTCGGCATGTCGAATACATTCACTACAACCCGGTGAGGCACGGCTATGTGGGGGCGGCGCGGGAATGGCCGTATTCGAGTTTTCATCGCTACGTGCGAGCCGGGCTATATCCGCTGCAATGGGCGGGAGTGCCGGATGAAATCGATGGGGTGGGGCACGAGTGACATCGTGGGTGATGCAGGAGGTGTCGGGTTACGCTTCGCTAACCCGACCTACGCTTTGGCGGTTCGTCGAGTGGTGTGTCGGGTTACGCTTCGCTAACCCGACCTGCGCCCTGGCGGTTCGTCGGGTGGTGTGTCGGGTTACGCTTCGCTAACCCGACCTACGTGACTACGTGACTGCGGGGGTGGCCGTATCCTGTCTGTTGGCGGAGGCGGCGGGAATCGACACTTAGAACCCCCTGTCGGACATTCATTGAGTTGTCTCATAGAACGGTTAGAGCGTTCATGAGTACCCTGCACCATCGGTGTCAGGGCAACCTCCGCTTCGCTACGGCAACCCGCACAACGCGGGGTCTCATCCGCACCAGCGCCACCAATAAAAAAGGGCTGCCTGTCGGCAACCCTTGTTTATTTGGTGGAGGCGGCGGGAATCGAACCCGCGTCCGTGGGTCCTCCGCCCTCGGCTCTACATGCTTATCCCGGTCTTTGAGTTTAACCGCCTGCTACCCGACGGGCAGGGAAGACAGACGGCGAGCCCGGTAAGGGTTTTAACGGATCCGCCCCGGGCGGGCTTCACCGCGAGCTTGTGAGAGTCGACGCCTGATGACGGGCGCACAAGCACGGCCCCGGTCAGACGGCACCCTACTGGGTTTTAAGCAGCGAGTGCGTAGTTGTCGTCGTTGGCAACTATTTGTGTGCAGATGGATTTACGAGGAAATCTGCATCCTCGGCATGCACCTTGGGTTTCGCAACCCACGTCGAATCCAGGTCGCCCCCGGGTTCAACTTGGCAGGACAGTATACCCTGAAAAAAGTTTATTTTCACAGGGTTTTATGCCCGCTGCTCCAGAATATGGGGCCGGCCCCGGCTGCTTTCAACGGCTGCGCAGCAGGCGCTGCTTCTGGCGCTGCCAGTCCCGTTCCTTCTCGGTGGCCCGTTTGTCGTGGGCCTTCTTGCCCTTGGCCAGTCCGATCTCCAGCTTGGCGCGCCCCCGCTTCCAGTACATGGCCAGGGGCACCAGGGTATAGCCCTTGCGCTCCACGGCGCCGATCAGCCGGCTGAGCTCGTGGCGGTTGAGCAGCAGCTTGCGGGTCCGGGTGGGGTCCGGCTGGATGTGGGTGGAGGCGGCCGGCAGGGGTGTGATGTGGCAGCCCAGCAGGAAAGCTTCGGCGTCCTTGATGACGACGTAGCTTTCCTTGAGGTTGATGCGCCCGGCCCGCAGGCCCTTGACCTCCCAGCCCTCCAGGGCCAGCCCCGCCTCGTAGCGTTCCTCGATGAAAAAATCATGGCGGGCCTGGCGGTTCAGGGCGATGGTGCTGCCGCCGTCTGCCTTCTTCTTGGGTTTTTGCTTACTCATCACGGCATTATAACAGGGCTGCCGGGTCCGGTTGCAGGTCCGCGCAGTTGAGGCCCCGTGTCAATTCACCGACAATGGGGCCGCCTATTGGGGGTTTGCAGGAGGGTCCATGACGGCCCGACGTACGTCCATCCACGGCGAGTGGTCCTCGAAGCTGGCCTTCATCCTCGCCGCCACCGGCTCGGCGGTGGGCCTGGGCAATATCTGGCGATTTCCCTACATCACCGGGGAGAACGGTGGCGGCGCCTTCGTCCTGGTGTACCTGATCTGTGTGGCGGTGATCGGCATTCCGGTGATGATGGCCGAGATCATGCTGGGGCGCCGGGGCCGCCAGAGCCCCATCAACACCATGCGGACCCTGGCCGCCGACGGCGACCACAGTCCCAACTGGCAGTATATGGGCTGGCTCGGGATGCTGGCCGGTTTTCTGATCCTGTCCTTCTATAGTGTGGTGGGCGGCTGGACCCTGGCCTACGTGGTGCGCACCGCGGCGGGCGTGTTCAACGGCGCAAGCGCCGACGGCGTGCGCGCCATCTTCACCCGGTTCACCGAGGACCCCGAGCGCCTGCTGGCCTGGCACACCATCTTCATGGTGATGACCGTAGTGGTGGTCTCCCGCGGTGTGAAGAGCGGCCTGGAGCAAGCGGTGCGTTTCCTCATGCCGGCGCTGTTCGTGCTGCTCGTGGTGATGATCGGCTACGCCATGGGCACCGGCAACTTCACCGAGGCGGTGCATTATCTGTTCCGGGCCGATTTCCATCGGCTCACTCACAAGGCGGTGCTGGATGCCATGGGGCAGGCCTTCTTCAGCCTCAGCCTGGGCATGGGCGCCATCATGATCTACGGTTCCTACCTGCCCCACACAGCCTCCATCGCCCGCACCACCATCGTGGTGGCGATCATGGATACCCTGGTGGCGGTGATGGCGGGGCTGGCCATCTTCCCCATCGTCTTCGGCTACGGACTGGAGGTGCAGGGCGGCCCCGGCCTCATATTCATCACCCTGCCCATCGCCTTCGGCGAGATGCCCGGCGGGGCCATTTTCGGCACGCTGTTCTTCGTGCTGCTGGTGTTCGCCGCCTGGACCTCGTCCATCTCCCTGCTGGAGCCGTTCGTCACCTGGCTGGTGGAGAACAAGGGCATGAACCGGGTCAAGGCCGCCGCCTCGGCGGGCATCATCGCCTGGGCCCTGGGCATCCTTTCGCTGCTCTCACTCAACGTATGGTCAGGCTTCACGGTCTTCGGCAAGAACATTTTCGACCTGCTGGTGTACCTGACCACCAATGTCATGCTGCCCCTGGGCGGTCTGTTGATTTCGGTTTTCGCGGCGTGGATGATGGCGCGTTCCGCCAGCAGCGAGGAGCTGGGGATGGGCCGGGGGCTGCGTTACCACCTGTGGCGAATTCTGGTACGCTACGTGACCCCGGTGGCCATTGTTCTCGTCTTCCTCAACGTGACCGGCATTCTCAAAGCTGCACTGGCCGCTGTCGGATAGAACCTGTCTCAAGATCCCGCGTGGACCTGCCGCGGCGGCTTCGGCCGGCAACGCGGCTCGAGGGGGATTTTGAAACGGGTTCTTGTGTGCTGAACGAACGGACCCTCAGGTATGACCACCATCAGCAAATCAGCGCTGGTTCCCTACTCGCCGGAAGAAATGTTCGCCCTGGTGGAGGACATCGAGGCCTATCCCACGTTCCTTCCCTGGTGCCGCAGTGCCCAGGTGACCGACCGCCGGGGAGATGAGGTGTGCGCCACCATCGAGATCAGCAAGGCCGGTGTGGAGAAGACCTTCACCACCCGCAACCGCCACCAGCACAACAAGATGATCGAGATGCGCCTGGTGGAAGGGCCGTTCCGGCACCTGGAAGGTTTCTGGCGCTTCGACGCCCTGGGGGAGCAGGCCTGCAAGGTGGCCTTCGACCTGGATTTCGAGTTCGCCAGCCGCATGCTGGGCATGGTGGTGGGGCCTGTGTTCAGCCAGATTGCCAATACCCTGGTGGACGCCTTTCAGCGCCGGGCGGTGGAGATCTATGGCAAGCGCTGAGACCATCCGGGTGGAAGTGGCCTACGCGCGGCCCGAAGAGCAGGTCATCGTCGACCTGGACGTGCCGGCGGGCACCACTCTGGAGCAGGCGGTGCAGCGCTCCGGGATCCTGGAGCGCTTCCCCGAAATCGACTTCCCCAAAGCCAAAGTGGGGGTGTTCGGCAAGCTCAACAAGCCGGACTATGTCCTGCGCCCCGGGGATCGGGTGGAGATCTACCGGCCCCTGATCGCCGATCCCAAGGAGGTGCGCAAGCAGCGGGCCGCCCAGGGCAAGCGCATGAAGCGCGGCGGCGGGGACATCGAGCCCGAGGGAGGGGGCGAGTCCGCCGACTAGTCGGCGTCGGTATCCCCGCCGCCGGACTCCGGATGGCCCTCGTAGGTGATGCCCCGCCAGATGCGGGTGAATATGCCCGGCTGCTCATGCTTCTGGGGCGGCACCACCACCGTCGTCTGCCGGGAGCCTTTGGCGCCGGCGGCCTGGGGCTGGGGCCGCAGGTCCCCTGTGATTTTCGCCAGCTGGTTGTTCTTGAAGTACAGCACCACGTGCTTGCGCGTGGGTTTTCCGTGCCCCGGCTGATTCGTGTAGACGTAGTCCCAGCGGTTCCCGTGGAAAGGGTCCTGCAGCAGGGGCGTGCCCATCACGAAGCGCACCTGTTTCTTGTCCATGCCGGGCTTGAGCTTGTCCACCATATCCTGGGTGATGACGTTGCCCTGCTGGATGTCGATGCGGTGGACGAAGGGAAAGCGGGTGGATGAGCAGCCGGCGATCAGCAGGCTTGCCAAACACGCTGTAGTAATGAGAAGCTTTTGCATATGGATTCGCGTTGCCTGGCGAGTGGTTTGCCGGCCGGCATGATAACTCAGGTTTGGTACCAATGGCACAGTCCCGCAAGCAGGGCAGCACGGTGGAGTCCCAGGATCTGCGCAAGGTCGGGCTCAAGGTCACGCTGCCCCGCATGAAGATCCTGGAGATCCTCGAAGGCAGCGAGGATCGCCATCTCAGCGCCGAAGACGTCTACAAGTGCCTCCTGGAAGCCGGCGAGGACATCGGTCTGGCCACCGTCTATCGGGTGCTGACCCAGTTCGAGACCGCCGGACTGGTGACCCGCCACCATTTCGAAGGCGGCCATTCGGTGTTCGAGCTCAACGAGGGCGAGCACCACGACCACATCCTGTGCGTCAAATGCGGGCGGGTGGACGAGTTTCTGGACGAGACCATCGAGAAGCGCCAACGCGCCATCGCCGAGAAGGCCGGCTACACCATGACCGACCACTCCCTGTACATCTACGGCATCTGCAAGGAGTGCCGCAAGCAGACCCGCTGAGGGGCCGCGCCGGCACGCCTGGCTCAGGCATCGGCCTTGCGCCGGCCGCCTTTGCCCCGGCGCCTGGGCTGGCGCGAGCCGCCGGTGGGTTCGCGTTGGGCGTTCTCCATCATCTCCCGGGCATGGGCCCGGGTGGGCTCGGTGATCTCGATGCCCCCCAGCATGCGTGCCAGCTCGTCCACCCGTTCCTCCCCTTCCAGGACCCGGATGCGGGTATGGGTGGAGGTGTCGCCGGCGAGCTTGCTGACCTGAAGCTGATGGTGGGCCTGGGCGGCCACCTGGGGCAGGTGGGTCACGCACAGCACCTGACGGCTCTCGCCCAGGGTGCGCAGCTTGCGGCCCACCACTTCGGCCACCCCGCCGCCGATACCGCTGTCCACCTCGTCGAACACCAGGCAGGGCACCCGGCTGCTGCGGGCGGTGATCACCTGGATGGCCAGACTGATGCGTGAGAGCTCGCCGCCGGAGGCCACCTTGGTCAGGGGCATGAGGGGCTGGCCGGGATTGGCGCTCACCCGGAATTCCACCTGATCACTGCCGCTGGCGCCGAAGCGCTCCTGCGGGCGGGGCTCGACCGCCGCCTCGAACTGCCCTCCGGGCATGCCCAGCTCCTCCATGGCCGCCTCGACCCGGCCGTTGAGTTCGCCGGCGGTGGCCCGGCGCCGGGCGCTCAGGGCCTCGGCGGCCCGCCGATAGGCCGCGGCCGCCGCCTCCAGTGCCTGCTCCAGCTC